>JANWJU010000144.1 GCA_025451775.1 Terriglobales bacterium | reverse complement strand
CCGTCCTTCAGGGGCGAGAGCCGGATCGAAAGCGAACGGAATGGGGCACTCGCCACCAAAGCGGCGTTTCAAAAGCAGCTCGGTCTCAATCTGGACATGACCAAGCTGGTGAAACGCCCGATGCCGGTGCTGGTGATTGACCACCTCGCGCCCGCCTCGGCGAATTAGTCTAATATTGCGCTCAGCGGTGTTCGGCACCGCGGTGGGTTGATGGGAGCGATCATGCTCAAGCGGAGGCAACGGCAGGGGGGCCGCGCCAAGGCGTGGTTGCTGGCGTGGGCGGCGCTGACGGCTTTTGCAGGATCCGCCATCATGGGCGCCAGCGCCCAGACGCTGCCGCGCTTCACCGTGGTGTCGGTCAAGCCGAGCCCGCCGGGCGAGCGCCTCATGCCGCGCTTGGGTTGGCAGCGCGACAGCGGGTATTGGGCGGCGCGCATGGCGACCGTGACCATGCTCATGACCCACGCTTTTTATATCAGCCCGGCGAATTTTGTGGGTCTCCCTGCCTGGGCGCGCAGTGCCCGCTACGATATCCAGGCGCGCATGCCGCCGGGAACGAGCGCGGCGCAGTTCCGCCTCATGCTGCAATCGCTGCTCGTCGACCGCTTTCAAATGAAAGTGCATCAGGAGATGCGCCCGATGGAGGTGGCTATTCTCACCGCCGGCACGCCCGGTCCCAATCTACGTCCGGCCAGCCGCGGCTGCGTGCCACCGCCTCAAATTCCTGACGGCACGTTTGGCCCGGTGAAGGGCACGTCGACGAGCATGGAAATGGCTGGCTGCTCGGTCTCCATGGCCGATGTCGCCGATTATTACACGGCGGCGGCCGTTCACCCGGTCGTCGATGCAACCGGCTTGAAAGGCCGGTACGACATCGACGTCACCATCAAGCGCTCCCCAACGTTCAAAGGCGAGAGCCAGGATGAAATGCTGCGGGGCGGAGTCCTCGCCGTAAGGGCCGCGTTTCAACAACAGCTCGGCCTGAACCTCGACCTCACCAAGCTGGTGAAGCGTCCAATGCCGGTGCTGGTGATCGACCACCTCGCTCCCGCCTCGGCGAATTAGTAGGAATAAAACCCGCGGCCGGATTTGCGGCCCAGCCAGCCGGCGGCGACCATGGAGCGCAGCAGCGGGCAGGGGCGGAACTTGGGATCGCCCAAGCCCTGGTGCATGACCTCCATGATGTTGAGGCAGGTGTCGAGGCCGATGAAATCGGCGAGCGCGAGCGGTCCCATGGGGTGGGCCATGCCCAGCTTCATGATCTCGTCGATGGCCTCGGGTTTGCCCACGCCTTCCAGCACGCAGAAGATGGCCTCGTTGATCATGGGCATGAGCACGCGGTTGGAGACAAAGCCGGGGAAATCGCGCACCTCGACTGGGGTCTTATCGATGCGATGCACCAACTGCTGCGCGCGCGCAGCCGTTAAATCGCTCGTCGCCAGGCCGCGGATCAGCTCGACCAGGCGCATGATCGGCACCGGATTCATGAAGTGCAGACCGAGGCAGCGATCCGGACGGCTGGTGGCGGCGGCGAGTTCGGTGATGGAGATCGAGCTGGTGTTGCTGGCGATGAGCGCCTCGGGCTGGAGCATGGCGTCGAGGCGGCGGAACAGTTCCTGCTTGAGGGTGCGGTTCTCGGGGATGGCCTCGATGACGAGATCGGCGGGGGCGGCATCGTCGAGCTTCACGGTCGGGGTGATGCGGGCGCGGGCGGCGTGGGCGCCGTCCTGGTCGAGTTTGGCTTTGGCCACCTCGCGCGCCAGGTTGTTCTCGATGGTGGCGAGGGCGCGGTCGAGGGCACCGCGGTCGCTGTCGCAAAGGGTGACATGGAGGCCGTATTTGCCGAGCACGTGGGCGATGCCGTTGCCCATGGTGCCGGCGCCGATCACCGCCACGTACTGAATGTCGGACATCAGGATTCCCCGCGTTCAATCGCCATGGCGACGGCGTTGCCGCCGCCCAGGCAGAGGGCGGCGATGCCGCGGCGGGCTTGGCGGCGCTCGAGCTCGTGCATGAGCGTGACCAGCACGCGGCAGCCGCTGGCGCCGATGGGGTGGCCCAGCGCAACGGCTCCGCCATTAACGTTGATGCGGGCGGCGTCGAGGCCCAGCTCGCGCGTCACCGCCACCAACTGCACCGAAAACGCTTCATTGATTTCGTAGAGGTCAACGCTGGCGGCGTCCCATCCCGTCTTCTTCCAAAGCTGGCGAATGGCTTCCACCGGGGCCATCAAGACCCACTTGGGTTCGAGGCCGCTGGTGGTTTGGGCGACAATTCGGAAGCTGGGCCTCAGCCCGAGGGCGGCGGCGTGCCGGGCGCTGGTGACCACCACGGCGGCGGCGGCGTCGTTGACGCCGGGGGCGTTGCCGGCGGTGACGGTGCCGTCCTTCTTGAAGGCGGGCTTGAGGTGGTGCAGAGCCTCGATGCTGGTGTCGGGGCGGGGGCCCTCATCGCGGCCGACGAGCAGCGGCGGGCCTTTTTTCTGCGTGACTTCGACGGGCACGATCTCACGGTCGAAGTAGCCAGCGTTCATGGCGGCCACCGCGCGGCGGTGGCTCTCGACCGCGTAGGCGTCCTGCTCCTCGCGGCTGACGCGGTACTTCTCCGCCACCAGCTCGCCGGTATTGCCCATGTGGAAGTCTTCGTAGACGTCCCACAGGCCGTCGTGAATCATGGAGTCGACTAGCGGGGCATTGCCCATGCGCAGCCCGGTGCGGGCGCCGGTTAGCAGGTAAGGGCAGTTGGACATCGATTCCATGCCACCGGCGACGACGATTGCCGCATCGCCCACCTGCACCGCCTGGGCGGCGAGGCCCACGGCCTTCAGGCCCGAGCCGCACACCTTGTTGACGGTGAGCGCGGCCACACGCGGCGGCAACCCGGCGTAGAGCGCGGCTTGGCGGGCCGGATTTTGCCCCAGCCCGGCCTGCACCACGTTGCCCATGATGCATTCGTCAATTTGATCGGGTTGCAGGCTGCTGCGTTCGACCGCGGCGCGCACCGCGATGGCGCCCAGCCACGGGGCCGTGAGCGGCGCCAGCGCGCCCAGGAACCGCCCCACCGGGGTGCGGACCCCCGCCAGGATCACCGGGACGTCCATGGTTTCAAGTATAGGTCTCTATTGGCCGTCGACCGAATACGCGAGGAGCACATTGCCGGGTGTTCCGCCCCACTCACCCCAGCCGGAGTTGACGTAGAGCATGCCGCCGGCGATGACCGGCCCGGGACCATCCAAGGAGCCACCATGTGCAGCCGGGCCGTTGACGGTCTTGTAAGCGCGGGCGGTATCCACATCCCAGAGGATTGTTCCCGTGGCAGCGGAGTAGGCGCGCAGGTGTCCATCATCGGAGCCGGAAAAGATCACGCCCGGAATGGCGCTCACCGCTTGCGATTGCGCGGGGCTGCATTTGGTCCGCTGGCCGCAATCGGCGACGGGCGGAGCCTGCCAGACGGTTTTGCCGCTGCTCAGGCTCAGTGCCCACAATCCGCCGCCTTGTGTCGTGTCGGGCAGCAGCGGCGCATAGCTCTTGAGTCTGCGATCGGATACCGCGACGTACATATTGCGGCCATCGCTCGCCGAGCCCCACTCGGTGCCGCCCAGCGGGCCGCCTTTTCCGACTTGGGTTGTCCAGATCAGCTTGCCCTGATGGCTGGGATCGACCGCATAAATGGCTCCCGATTTCTGGCCGATGATGAGTTCCTGGCGCCCGTGGGGGAGCGAGACCAGGATCGGCGGCTGCCCAAAGTCGGAGTCGTGGCCGGAGGGGTGGGAACAGGTCACGTTGCCGGGTTGAGCGCAACCGTCGTTGAACACGTCGCCGGAGGTCAATTGTTGCGACCAGGCAATCGCTCCGGTTTTCGGGTTGAGCGCGAAGATCGAGTCGCTGGTCTTGGTGGCGGGAACGGAGTAGTTGTCGCCCGTTGCCACGTAGATGAGGCGCCGCGCCGGATCGAGCGTGGCCGTGGACCATACCGCCCCTCCCGAAGGTCCGTACATCTGCACGCCCTTGTTGTCTTTCACGGTGGGGTGCGCCGGGGTGGCCATGGTGTAGGTTTTCCACTGCTGCTTGCCGGTCGCTGCTTGCAGCGCGACCACGCTGCCGCGGAAGGAGCAGCATTTGTAGCCGGGGGCGGCGGCGAGCAGCTCTTCAAACGACGACACGCTGACGTACAGTGAGCCGTCGCGAAGCAAGGGAGCGGCGGTGATCATGGCGGCCACGTGCTGCGCCACGCGCGTCTTCCACAACACCGCACCTGTAGTGGCGTTCAGGGCGTAGGCGTTGGGGCCGGCGCCGAAGAACACGGCCACCGGGCCGGCGCCCTTGGTTTTGCCGACGGCCACGCCGGAGCGCAGGCCGTTATCGACTTTGGTCATCCACTCCACGCAGCCGCTTTGGGCGTCCAGCGCATACACCTCTCCCTGCCCATTGCCGAAAAATATCCGGCCGCCGTAGACGGCGGGTTGGGAGCGAGCCTCGGTCTCCGCGCCCAGGGAAAAGGCCCATTTCAGCTTGAGCCTGGGGACTTGGGCGGCGGTGATGCCCGCTTCTGCAGCATTCTGGAAGCGGGTATTCGCGCCATCCGTGCTCCATCCGGTCCAACTGGAGCCATGATCTGCGAGTGGCTGTGCGCGAGCGCCGCAAAACGCCGACGGAGAATTCGCGGCCGCTTGGGGCGTGGCCGTCCCAAGGTAGGACGCCACCGCCTGCTGCGCCGCCGCCGTCAAGCCCTGGCCGATGGTCTTCATGACGCCGGATTGCAGCGTGGCCAGCACCTGGGCCGCGCTCATGGATCGCAGCGCGCTCTCCGGCGGCACGCGCGCCACTCCGGAACTGTGGCACGCCGCGCAGTGGGCGTTATAAAGCTGTGCGCCATTTTGCGCCCAAGCCGTCCCCGCCAGTAGAAAAAGCGCGCAGCCGAGATAGGTGGACCGCGAGGTCAGTCTCATCATGATGGGATGATAGCTCCAAAAAAAACGGCGGGGGACCGGTCCCCCGCCGTGAGTGGAAGCCTGAGGCGAACTTAGGATTGCGGTGTAGCGCTAGGCGCGGTTCCGCTCGCCAAGCTGTTTTTCAGCACCCGGATCTGGACCGTACCGCCGCGGGTGGCCCGTGCCGGAGAGGACGCGCTCATTTGCGCCTGTGCCGGTGCGGCATTGCCCATGCCCATGGTGTAGATGCGGTACAGCGGAATGTTCTGCTGCAGGACCATGTACTGCACCACCGCATCGGCCAAATCCTGGCTGGCGGTGAGGCCGGCGGTGCCTTTGCGGGTGGAGAAGGCGGTGACCTCGACCACGTACCCCTTTTGGTCGGCCAAGCCTTGCAGGAAGCTGCTCAACTGCTGCTCGGTGTCGGCGTTGAGCTTGGCCGGTCCGGGCTTGAAGTGCAGTTCGGCGTTCTGCGCCACTTGGTACTGATCGACGGATTGCAGCTTGCTGTTGACGGCGCCCACTTGATCGTTGAGCTGGCCTGCCTGGGTGGCGTCCTGCTGCACCTGCTGCTGGGCGGCGTCGGCGAGATCGTTGGCGTGGCTCGCTTGGTCGCTGGCGGCGGCGATGGCGGCTTTGTTGCGGGCATCGACGCTGGCGATGGATTTGGCGTTATCGGCGCTGAGGCCGTTCAGCTCGTTGACGCGGTCGCGGATGGGCGACAACTGGCCCTGGACGTATTTTTTCCGCGCGAACGGGTTGAGCCGTCCCCAGAAGCCTTGGCGCACGGGCGCCGCCAGCGGCGCTTGGCCGGTCGCCCCGGTAGCCGGCGCCGCGGTTTGATCGTTGGCCGTGGCCGCCGGCGCCATGGTGGAGGCCGGGGCGGTGGCCGCATCGGTTTGCGAGGCCGCGTTGTTGGAGTCGGCGTTCTGCGCCGTAAGGGGCAGGCAAAGCAGCGCCGAAAGCGCCGCCGCCGCCACGATTCCCGTCATTGTTTGCCTGCTCATAAAATTTGCTCCTCCCGATGACTCAGTGCACACATCCTTGATCCTGCTAATCTCCATACATTTCAGATGCCAAACGGGAAGGCTAGGAAAACAGAGCGTCTAGCCCTGCCAGGCGGCGGTGCGCGGGGTGGACAACAGGGAGAATCGGCTTGGCATCGGGTAAAAAGCGCGTTATCCTTGGGCCGTAGTGCGGCCCGAGTGGGGGACGTAGTGGAGGATTGCAGGCGATGCTGATTATCCTGTTTGTGGTGGGCGCGGTGGCGATGCGGTTTCTGCCGCACGCGTGGAATTTCACCCCCGTGATCGCCATGCTGCTGCTGGCGGGCGTCTTCATGAAAGCCAAACAGCTTTGGATCCCCATCGCCGCGCTGGTCGCAAGCGACGTCGCGCTGAACGTCTGGGTGTACCACGTCTCCGGCGGCGCCGATCAGTACTTCACTTGGGCGGCGTACTTGGTGGTGCTGGCGCTGGCGTTGTTTGCGCTCAAGGGCCGAGTCAAGGTGCCTGCGTTGTTGGGCACGGCCCTGGCGTCCTCGACGGCATTTTTCCTGATTAGCAACTTTGGCGTGTGGGTGGCGGGTGAAATGTATCCCCACACCCTGTCGGGCTTGGCCACGTGCTACCTGATGGGGGTGCCGTTTTTCCGCAACGCCGCTATCGGCGACCTGCTCTACACCGCCGCCTTCTTCGGCGCCTACGCCCTGATTGAACAGCAACTGCGGCAGCGCCAACTGGCGCGCGAAGTTGCCGCCTAAAGCGCCGTCGAGTCGCGAAACCGCAGGGCCGCGCCGGCGGGCGCTGCTCATCTACAATCCGGCGGCAGGACGCCACCCGGGCTCAATGGCGGCGCGGTCAGAACGCTTGGCCGCGTTTTTGCGCCAGGGCGGCTGGAGTGCCGAGTTGGCCGGAACGGTTCCGGGTGCGGGCGCACGTCCCACGGCGGACGCCGCGATTACCGCCGGCTACGATCTCCTGATCGCCTGCGGCGGCGATGGCACGCTTAGTGAAATTGCCAAGGCCGTCGCCATGCGCGGGGCTGCGGTCACGCTCGCCGCCGTGCCCTGGGGGACGGCGAACATCTTTGCCCACGCGATGAGATGTCCGGCGCCGCCGGAGCGCGCGGCCCGCTGGCTGCTCGCCGCACAACCCAAACTCGTTCCGTTGGGCCGGGCCCAGAGCGCCCTCGGCACCGGGTATTTTCTAGCCGTGGCCAGTGTCGGCCTCGATGCCGACGTGGTGCACCGGCTGCGCCTGGACCGCAAACGGCGCTGGGGGCGATGGGCCTACGTGGCCGGCGCGGTGAGGCGATGGTTGCCGTATTATCCGGCTCCGCTGCGTTATGTTGCGAGCGGGAACGAGGCCGTGGCCGATGCCATCCTGGTCGGCCTCACCGGCACCTACGCCGGGCGCATGCGCCTGGGGACGGTAGGCGATTTCGGCCTCACGCTGGTGGTTCGCGGCGGGCCGTGGATGCTGCCACTGCAGGCTCTGTGGCTCCTCCGGCGCGGCCTCGAACACGCCCCGGCGGTCGAGCGCCTGCCGCCGGGACCGGTGGAAATCACCACGCCAGACCTGCCGCTTCAACTTGATGGGGAACCCGCCGGCCACACGCCGGTCCGGATTGAGGTCTTGCCGGCCGCGATCCGGGCGCTGGCCTAGGTATGGCGGTATGGTAGTATGGCAGTATGGCAGTCAAGGTCACCTTTACGCTGGACGAGGCGACGGTGAACCGGCTTCGGCTCACGGCGGAGCGGCTCAAAAAGCCTAAAAGCCAGGTGGTGCGGGAAGCGATCAGGGAGTACCACGACCGCAGTGATCGCTTGAGCGAAACCGAGCGGAAACGGATGTTGGCGGCCCTGAGTTGGTACGACGCCAACGTTCCCAAACGGCCGCAGGAGGATGCGGACCGGGAACTGGCTGAGGTTCGCGCGGCGCGCCGGCTCCCAGGGCGACTCCACCCGGTCGAGTGGAAGTGATTCTGCTCGACACCTCGGCCTTGGTCGAGAGCCTCAGCGGCGCGAGGCGGAGCTTTTTAGCGTTGGTGGGCTGGCTGGAAAGAGGTGAACTTCTGGGCTTGCCGGCGCTGGTGCTTTATGAATGGCTCTCCGGGCCACGCACGGAGGCCGAGCTTGCGCTTCAGCGGCAGTTGTTTCCCGACGCGGCCGCGCTTCCTTTTGGGCCCGAGGAGGCAGCCTTAAGCGCAGAACTTTACCGCACCCTGCCGCGCGCGCGTTCGCGGGTCGTGGATTTCGGCATTGCCGCCTGCGCGCTCCGGCGGGATGCGGGGTTATGGACGCTGAACACGGAGGATTTCGCCGATATTCCCGGGCTCAAGCTGGCGCGTCCAGACGTGGGATAATGCCCGCTGATGCCGTCCAGCTCTAGCCCTTCAGCCACCGGTTCGCACGGGCTCGTGCGGGCCATGGGGCTGTGGGACGTCATCCTCTTTAACATGGCGGCGGTGCTGGGGCCGCGCTGGATCGCCGCCGCCAGCCACACCGGGCCCAGTTCGCTGGGGCTATGGGTGGCGGCGGCGGTGCTGTTTTTCGTGCCCTCGGCGTTGGTGATTACCGAGCTGGCGACGCGGTTCCCGCAAGTTGGGGGCATCTACGCCTGGACGCAGGAGGCGTTTGGGCCTTTCCACGGCTTCGTCTCCGGTTGGGCCTACTGGACGTTCAGCATCGTCTACTTTCCGGCGCTGCTCAACGCCAGCGTGGCCATGTCGGTGTACATGGGCGGGCCGCGGTGGGCGTTTTTGTCGTTGAACAAAGGCTTTGTGATGGCGGGTTCGCTGGCCATCCTGGCGCTGGCCGTCGGGCTCAACATCGTGGGCGTCAAGATCGGCAAATGGCTGGAGAACGCCGGGGCGCTGGGCACCTACATCCCGCTCATGCTGCTGGTGATCTTCGGGGCGTGGTTTGCCACCCGCTTCGGCATGACCACGCATTTGGCGGTGAGCAACCTGGCGGTTCACGTCGATTGGGGGACGATCAACTACTGGTCGCAGATCGCCTTCGCCTTCTCCGGGCTGGAGGTGGTGTGCTTCATGAGCGAGGAGATCCGCGATCCGCGGCGGACGCTGCCGCTGGGCATCTTGGGCGCAGGCATCGCCATCGTGGCCATGTACATTCTGGGGACGATCGGGACGCTGGCCATCCTGCATCCGGCGCAGGTGGATATCCGCGCCGGCGCGATTCAGGCGTTGACCACGGCGG
>JANWJU010000143.1 GCA_025451775.1 Terriglobales bacterium | reverse complement strand
CTGCCGGAGGCGTAAGCTTCCAGGCATCCGAGGTTGCCGCAGCCGCAGAGGGCGCCATCGGTGTCAATGGTCATGTGGCCCAGCTCTCCGCCCATGCCGTCGAGGCCATGCCACACTTTGCCTTCGAAGATCACGCCGCCGCCGATACCGGTGCCGAGCGTCAGCATGCAGAGCCCGGAGGCGTCACGCCCAGCGCCCACCCACTTTTCACCCAGGGCGGCGGCGTTGGCGTCGTTCTCCAGGATGACGTGGGTGCGCAGCCGCGCTTCGATGTCGTCGCGCACGGGGAATTCGCTCCAGCCCGGCAGGTTGGGGGATTGGCGCACCATGCCGTCGGCGAGATTGATGATGCCGGGAATGCCGATGCCGACGCCGCTCATCGTGGCGCCGCTCATGCGGCCTTCGATCTCGGTGATGGCGGCGCACATCGCCGTGACCACCTGTTCGCGCCCCTCGTTGACCTCGGTGTCCAGGTGGATTTTCTCCAGGATTGTGCCATCGGATCCGACGGCGGCGATGCGCAAGTTGGTGCCGCCCAAGTCCACCCCGATGGCAAAACGATCCTGCATGTTGAAAAGTATGGCATGGTTCAATCACGCGCCGGCCACGCGGTCTGCGCCGCAAAGCGATCAGCGGGAGCGGCCCAGCGAAAAGTGGCGAGCCACCTAGCGGCGTTGGCAGGTGGGGCAGAAGTGGGCGCTGCGTCCGGCGAGCACGAGGCGGCGGATCGGGCTTCCGCACTGCAGGCAGGGTGCGCCGGTATGGCCGTAGACGCGATGCTGGAGGTGGAACCAGCCCGGCGCGCCGGCGCTATCGACGTAGTCGGAGATGGAGGAGCCGGCAGCGGCGATGGCCTCCTCAAGTACGGCGCGAATCTCGGCGCGCAGCCGCCGCAGGCGGGGGCGGGACAGCGCCCGCGCGCGCGGATCGATGCCGGCGCGGTGCAGGCTCTCGTCGGCATAGATGTTGCCCAGGCCGCGCAACAACTTTTGGTTGAGCAGAGCGTTTTTGATCGGCGCTTGGCGGCGATGAAACAGGCTGGCAAACTCGGTCTCGCCGATCTCGAGCGGCTCGGCGCCGCTGGGGATGTGGAGCGCGGGGGCGAAACCGCCCTGCTCGGGCGTGGGCGCCAAGCCAATCCGCCCAAAGCGGCGGGGATCGCGGAAGGCGAGCGTGAGGGGCCCGTCGAAGTCGAAGCGGGCGTGGGTGTGTTTGGCGAGCGGCGCCTCCGGCGGTTGCAGCAGCAGTTGGCCGGTCATGCCCAGGTGAAACAGCAGCTGCCACGGCCGGCCAGCATCCAGGTGGACGACCAGGAATTTCCCCGCGCGCGCGACCGTCCCAATTTCGCCGCCAATCAGGTGCTGGAGGGATGGGCCGCGGTAGACGGAGCGCCGGTACAGGTGTACGGCGGCGAGGCGCCGTCCGGCGAGCTGGGCGCGGAGGCCGCGGGCGACGGTTTCAACTTCTGGTAGTTCGGGCATGCCAGTACTCGGCGAGGGCGGCGACTAGGGAGGCGGCGGTCGTGGCCGGCGCCTGGACGGCGCAGTCGAGGCCGAGCTGCTCCATGGCGGCGCGGGTGGATGGGCCGAGCGCGGCCAGCGCCACGTGGCGCAGGCGTGCTTGGTAGTCGGTGCCTAACAGGGCGGCGAGATTCCTTGCGGTCGAGCCGCTGGTGAAGACCACGGCCGTGGCGTTCGGGGCCTGAGCAGCCGGAAACAGCGCCTGCGCCAGGGCTTGACTGGCGGTGGCCATGATCGTCTGGTAGGCGTCCACGGCGGTAACACGAGCGCCGCGGGCGGCGAGCGCGGCGGGAATGGTACCGGGCGCGATGGCGGAGCGGGGAAAGAGAATCGCTTGGCGGGCGAGGGGGATTTGCGCCAGCGCCGCCAGCACGCCTGCGGCGGAGGACGCCGCGGGGATGCGGTCCGGCGTCCATGCCGGGACGCGGGCGAGGGCGGCGGCGGTGGCGGGGCCGACGGCGCACACCCAACTCGCTGCCGGGCGTACCGGTGCGGGCGCGGCCAGATAGGCGGCAACGGCGTTGGCGCTGGTGAAGATAAAGCCATCGTAATCGCCCGGGTGGCGGCGCGCGGCCTCGAGCGGGGCGGGGTCGGGGGGCGGCGCGATCGCGATGGTGGGCAGGGCGATGGGGGTGGCGCCGGCGGCAGCGAGGTGCTGCATGAGCTCGTCGGCCTGCTCGGCCGCCCGGGTCACCACCACGCGATGGCCGGCGAGGGGTTGAGCCGCAAGGCTAGCCATAAATGGCGTGCAGGATGGCGTCGGCGCCATCGGCGAGCAGCGCTTCGGCGAGGCTGCGGCCCAGCGCCGCCGCCTCCGCCGGCGCGGCGTGAGCGCTGCGGCGGACGCAGCGGCTGCCGTCGGGCAGCGCGACCAGGGCGCGCATCTCCAGACGGTCCGGAGCGGTGAGGCGCGCATAGGCTGCGACCGGGGCCTGGCAGCCGCAGTTGAGGCGGGCGAGCAGGGCGCGCTCGGCGGTGGCGGCGAGCGCGGTGGCGGGGTCGTTCAGCGGTTGCGTGGCGGCGCGGGTGGCGGCGTCGAGGGAGCGCGCTTCAAGAGCCAGCACGCCCTGGCCGGCAGCGGGGTAGAAGCGTTCCGGGTCCAGGTACTCGGCAATCTCGCCGGTGTGCTCGAGCCGGGTCAAGCCCGCGGCGGCGAGCAGCAGAGCGTCGAAGTCGCCATCGCGCCAGCGGCGCAAGCGGGTATCCACGTTGCCGCGGATGGGCACGACTTGCAGGCCGGGGCGCAGCGCCAGCGCTTGCGCTTGCCGGCGCAGGCTCGAAGTCCCGACCCGGGCGCCCGGCGGCAACTGCTCGAGCGTCATGCCCGGCGCGGCGATCAGGACGTCGCGCGGGTCGGCGCGCTCCAGCATCGCCACCAGTTCCAGTCCGGGTGGAAGCTGGGTCGGAACGTCCTTGAGGCTGTGCACGGCGAGATCAAGGCGGCCGTCGAGCAGCCCGGCTTCAATCTCCTGGGTAAACAGGCCCTTGCCGCCGATGGTGGCGAGCGCCACGTCGGTGCGCCGGTCGCCGCTGGTCACGACAATCTCGATCGCCGCCTCGGTGCCGTGCTGGCGCAGGCGCCGCTGCACCTCCTGAGCCTGCCAGCGCGCCAGCGCCGATCCGCGTGAGCCAAGCCGCATACTTCAGTATAGGGGGAGCGTTAAAATCAGTCTCAAAAATGGTTCCACGCCAAATCAAATTCGAAGGGTCGAGCCGGCGCGAGCTGATGGGCGCGATCGTGCGGGGCGTGGTGATCAACAATGTTGTGAACCGTGCCGCAGAGCTGGCGTTCTGGTTTCTTCTGGGGTTTTTCCCCATGCTCTTGTCCGCAACCAGCATGGTTTCGATGTTGAGCTCGGCTCCCGGTCCGCAAAGCACCCTCATGAAGTACATAGGAGAAGTTCTGCCCTCGACTGCTACCAGTCTCGTCCGAGAGGTGCTGGCGCAGACGGCCGGCGGTGGGAGGGTCTGGTTTTCGCTGCTTGTCGCCTTGTGGTCTTCCTCTTCGGCAACCGCCGGACTTATCGATACCCTTAATGCTATTTATGAGGTGACAGAGAGCCGGCCCTGGTGGAGATCCCGCCTGCTTGCGGTGGTTCTGGCGATCGCGATGGGCGTGCTCCTGACTGCCGCATTGATCATCGTGGTCGATGGTCCCGTAATCCTGCACAAGATCGCGCCCGGTTCGGTGCCATTCGGCATCTGGAACGTCGCACAGTGGCCAGCCGCTGCGGTGCTTCTCATTGCGGCTCTCCTTTGCCTCTACCGGTTCGCCCCGGATATTCAGGGGCAGCAATGGAAATGGTTGTTTCCCGGCAGCATCGTCGCGGCAGCCATCTGGATGGTTGTTTCCGTCCTGTTCAAGATATACATCCGCCACTTCGGCGATTTCGGGATGCTTTACGGCTCGCTCGGGACGCTGGTCATCCTGATGTTCTGGTTCTACCTCAGCGGCATCGCGATTCTGGTGGGCGGAGAAATCAATGCCACGCTGGAAGATGCTGCCGCCAGCCACAGAGTCCCTGGAGCGAAGAGGCGCGGCCAGGGCCGTCCGGCTGAGATGCAGGCCCAAAACGCTGCGCACCCGTAATCGCAGATGTGTTCTAAAACAGGGCGTGCAGGCTGATGGGGAAGCGCGATGTGCAAAGCGAAACAGACCGTCGCTTGCACAGGTGCGATGCTGTCGTCTTTGGTGGCCATGTGAAAGCAGCAGGCAAGGAGAGTACCTGATGGCTCGATCCCTGTCGGACGCGCTCGTGCTCTTTGGGGCGACGGGCGACCTCGCTCACAAGATGACCTTTCCGGCACTCTATGCCATGGTGAAACACGGCACACTCAAAGTTCCAGTTATCGGTGTCGCCTCCTCGAAATGGAGTCTGGAGCGCCTCCACAAACGCGTGACGGACGGCATCGAGCAATCGGGCGGGATCGATGATCAACAGGCCCTCCGCAGGCTTCTATCGTTAATTGGATATGTGAGCGGTGATTACAAGGACCCGGCCACGTTCGCCGCGATCAAAAAGGAGTTGGGCGGCGCCCGGCGCCCGGCGCATTATCTGGCCATTCCGCCCTCGCTTTTCGAGACCGTCATCAATGGGCTTGGTCAAGCGGGCCTCGCCGAGCGCGCGCGCGTCATCATCGAAAAGCCATTCGGACGTGATCTGGCCTCCGCGCGCGAGCTCAACCGCATCGCACAATCGGTGTTTCCTGAAGACTCGATCTTTCGCATCGACCACTTCCTTGGGAAGGAGGCGATCATGAATATCCTCTATTTCCGCTTCGCCAATGCCTTCCTGGAACCGATCTGGAACCGCAACTACGTGGCCAGCGTCCAGATCACGCTGTCGGAGAACTTCGGCGTGAAGGGCCGAGGCGGGTTCTACGAGACGGCCGGCTGTCTGCGCGACGTGATCGAGAACCATCTCTTCCAAATCGCCGCGCTGCTGGCGATGGAGCCACCGGCCACCAGAGACTTTGGAGCACTGCACGACGAGAAGACGAAGATTTTCCGGGCCATGCGTCCTCTCAAGCCCGGCGACGTAGTCCGCGGCCAGTACGAAGGCTACCGCGAGGAGAGAGACGTGGCGAAGAACTCCGACATCGAGACCTTCTGCGCCATGCGGCTTTTTATCGACTCATGGCGCTGGGAGGGAGTGCCCTGGTATCTGCGTTCCGGCAAATACCTGGCCGAAACTGCGGCCGAGGCTGTGGTGGAATTGAAACCGTCGCCGCAGAGGCTCTTCGCCGATTCCGAGCCGAGGACTGGGCGCGCCAACTATCTGCGCTTCCGGATCTCCCCCGACTCGGCCATCGCGCTCGCCGCTCGCGTCAAGGTCGCAGGGAAAAACTTCATTGGGGAACAACAGGAACTCTACCTGTCCGAAGAGCTGCCAGGACAGGAAGCCCCGTACGAGCGTTTGCTGGGCGATGCCATGCAGGGCGACGGCGGCCTGTTTACCCGCGAGGACGCGGTTGAGGCTGCCTGGGCCGTCGTTGATCCCGTCCTAAAAAAACACCCTCGGGCTCATCCGTACCAGCGCCGTACCTGGGGGCCCAAAGCGGCTGACGCGATTCTCATGCCTGGCAGCCATTGGCACAACCCCACTCCGCAAAAGCATTAGGAGAGCGGCTGACAGTTCATCAAAGATCCAGCGCGTAGAGCCGCTGCAGGAGTTCCGACATGGCGGCGCGCTCGGCGGGGGTGGAGGCGGCCTTGAGCTCAACCATGGGGTGGTGCAGCCACTTTTGCATGAGGCTGCGGGTGAGCGCCTCCAGCGCCTGCTCCTGCTCGGGCGTCAGCGGGCCGAGTTTTTTGCGCACGCGCATCCACTCCGCCGCGCGCACCGTTTCAGCGTGCTCCTGCAGGGCCTTGAGGATGGGCACGAGGTCGCGGTTTTCGCGCCGCCGGGCGAATAAGGCCACCTCGGTTTCGATGATGGATTCGCCGGCTACGGCTTCCCGGCGGCGGCCGTCGAGGTTGGCGATGACTACCTTGTCCAGATCGTCGATGTTGTAGACGAAGGCGTTTTCCAGCTGATGGACGCTGGGCTCGACATCGCGCGGGACGGCGATATCCAGAAACAGCATGGGGCGGCCGCGGCGGCGGGCGAGAAAGTGCGCGGCGTCGGCGCGGGTGACGAGCGGCTGCGGCGCGCCGGTGCAACTGATGACCACGTCGGCGTATTCGCCCTGAGCGCGGAGCTGATCGAGCGCGAAGGCCTCGCCGCCGTACTTCTCCGCCAGAGCTTGCGCGCGGGGGAGATGGCGGTTGGCGATAAGCAGGCGGGAAGCGCCCTGGGCCATGAGGTAACGGGCGGCGGCTTCGCCCATGGCGCCCGCGCCGAGCAGGAGCACGGTCTTGTGGTGGAGGTCGCCGAAGATCTGGCGGGCCAAATCCACCGCGGCCTGGCTGACGCTTACCGGCTGGCTGGCAATGGCAGTTTCGGTGCGCACGCGCTTGGCGGCGTGGAAGGCACGGCTGACCAGTGCCTCCAACTCGGCGCCGATCATGCCGGCGGCGTGAGCGGCGGCGTAGGCGTGTTTGAGCTGGCCCAGGATTTGGGGTTCGCCAACGATCAGCGAGTCCAGGCTGGAGGCCACGCGGAACAGGTGCCGCACCACGCCCGCGTCGGCCAGTTCATAGAACATGCCGGGCGGCGGTGGGGCGGTGAAATGGGTGACGCGGGTGAGAAAGCCCAGCAGGCCGGAGGCGTCAGCGGGGGCGGCCGCCTCCACGAGTACCTCCACCCGGTTGCAGGTGGACAAGATCAGGCCCTCGCGCACGCCCGGCTCGGCCGCCAGCAGGCCCAGCGCCGACGGCAAGGCGCTGGCATGGAGCGCGAGCTTCTCCCGCTGCTCGATGGGAGCGGTGTGGTGGCTGGCGCCGAGAAGCAACAGGCTCATGGGTTTAGCGCGGGAACCCCGCATGCAGACGGCTGACGCCGTTGGCCAGCCAGCCCGCCAACGCCAAGCCAAAACAGACCAGCGTCAGGTAGGCGCTGCGCCGTCCCCGCCATCCCGCCGACCAGCGCGCGAACAGCAGCACCAGATACACCGCCCACGCCAGCAGGGCCAGCAAGACGGTGGGATCGGAGAGCGAAACGCCCCCGTAGAGCGAGTTTTCCCAGTAGGCGCCGATGGCCAGGCCAGCCGTCAACAATGGAAAGCCGACCAGCAGCGCGCGGTAGGCGGCGGCATCGAGTGTCTCCAGCGGCGGCAGCATGCGCGCGCTGGCGATGGGGCCACTCTTGGACTTCAAGCCGCGTTGGGCGGCGAGATAGGTCACGCCGCTCGCCACCGCCACCACCAGGCCGGCGTAGCCCAGCAGGATGAGCGCGATGTGGATATCGATCCAGCCGTTGTCGAGCAGCGCCGCGGCGGCGGGGGTGGGGGCGCTGTGCTCCCAGTCGGGCGCGAAGGCGGCGGCCGCCGCCAGCACGCAGATCAGCGGCGAGATCACCAAACTGAGCGCCCGCGGCGAGTAGGCGCGGTACACCATCAGGAAAAAGGCGGCCACGATGAAGGCCAGCAGTCCCGCCACCACGCGGAAAAAGCTGACCGGTCCGACCCGGAAACCCGCCAACATCTCCACCTGGCTGACGAACTGAAACAGGAACCCGGCCGCTACCGCCGCCCGCGTCAGCCCGAACGCAGTGCGCCGCGTCTCGCCCTCGCCGGCGAGCGCGGCCACCACGGCCGCCGCCAGTCCGGCCAAGTAGAGGCCCAACGCCACCCGGGACCACAAGATGCTAAAGGAGAGAAGGGAATCCAAGAGACTAGTATAAAGTTGCCAGTTGCCAGTTGCCAGTTGCCGCTGCGCGCGGCAGCGGACTTGGCGGGGGCACGTCTCCGAGCCGCCGCTCCCGTTGGTCGCTCTGACGGGAAGGCCACAGGCGCAGGAGCGGGGCGAAGGGGCCCCCGCGACGCGCCAGCGGCCAAGCGGGCGGCGAAGCCGGGCGCCCGCGTTAATTATGCCGTCGCCCGCGTTAAAAAAGCCGGTTTTGGCGTTTCAGGTTGCCGAAGGTGGCGACGTTGGCGAGGGTGAAGCTTACCAGGAACTGGTTCTCGCGCCGCACCGAAGCCAGGGAAAAATGGCGGTATTCGACGGAGAAGCCGCAGCAATCCCAGTTGCGCGAGGCTTGGACCGCGATGTATTGCGGCCGTCCCGTGCCGGCATCGTAGGCGACCGCGCCCGCCAGACTGTATCCCAGCGTTTGCGCGCTGCCATAGCCGCCGGAGAGGCGCATTTGGTTGAAAGCTTCGACCACCCCCGCCGAGGTCAGCCCCGGCGGCGGATGCAGCAGGTAATGGCTGCCGGAGAAAAAGGCCTTGCCGAAATGGAAGTTGCCGCTGAAGGCGCTGGCCTGCACTTGCTGGTCGTGGGCGTTGTAATCCAGGCGCCATTCGCCGTCAAAACGGCTGAACGGCGACACCCGTACCACCGAGCTCAGCGCCGAAAACCGTAGCGGCAGCGCCTCCACGCTGAACGGCGACAGCATGGCGGTGGTGAGGAAGACGTTGCGTGCGCCCGGCACCAGGGCGCCGCTGAAGCTGGGGTTGAAGAAATACTTCTGTTCCAGCGTCCAGGAGGCGAGGTCGCGGGAGGTGCCGGGAGTCGCGCCCGTCGACAGCAGACGGTTGGTCACGCCGTAATCGACTTCGCTGGTGTTGGTCAGGATGTCGCGCTGGTCGAAGCGGACGACTTGGTTGGGATCGGCGACACCGCCGGTGACGTTGTAGGCCAGGCGGGGCTCAATCACGTGTTCGATGCGGGGGCCCAGGGCGCGGCGCAGCCAGGCGGGCGTCTGAAACACCCGCGCCAGGGATGGCGGACGCCATTCCAGCGCGGCGGTGGCGGAGTTGCGCCACAGGGTGCCGGCCATGAGCTGGGGGGGCGCCGTGGCCAGCAGCGCCGTGCCGGCGTTCTGCCGTTCGCTGTAGAAAGTGGAGCGCGCCGACACCGCGCCGGTAAAAATGCCGGCGGGGGTGGCGACGGGCACACTCAGGCCCGGATCGAGGTCGAGACGCTCCATGATTCCGGTCGAGAAGCCGGGTTCGCTGCGGTCGAGCAGGCCGGCGTTGGCGTCCCAGGTCAAATAGATGGGCAGGCGGCGGCCGAACGCCCGCCCGTAGCCGGTCCAGTCGAGGCTGGGCAGCGTGGCCAGCGAGAGGTTGGCGCCCTCCGCCAGCGCCGCCGATGCCGTGGGGGCGAAAACGGTGGCGCCGAGAAAGTCCTGGTAGCGATGGACGCTCACGCTTAGGTCGCGGCCGTCGGTTTGCCTTTCGACGAACCCGGTCGAGATCGCCTCCGAGTTAATGGCGTCGGCGAAGTTGTTTTGGAACTCCAGCCGGTACAGGTAGGAGGACAGAAAGTCGACATTGAGCACGGCACGGAAGCCGGAACGGAACTCATCGTAGCCGTTCATCTGCAACTCCTGCCCGCCCTGGTGGTCGTGGTCAAACACGCCATTGAGTTCGAGGTTCAAGGCGGAACTGCGGGTGGGCAGCGCCTCGATCGCCACCTGGTCGCCCCAGCCGCGGGCGGTGTAGTAATTGGCGCCGGCGGTGACGTTGAGGTTGCGCGCCGCCGCCCAGTAGAAGGAATCGCCCAGCACGTAACCCTTGGTGGTGCTGTGGCTGGCGATGGGCAGCAGCACCCCGCTATGCCGGCCTTGGGTCTGAGTCGAGTGGGTGAGGAAGGGGGCGTAGAAGATAGGGACGTCAAAAAGGCGGAATTCGGCGTTGCGCAGCCGCGCATTGCCGCCCAACTCGACATCGGCGCTGCGGGCGGTGAGCATCCATTTGGGATTTGGGAGCGCGCAAGAGGTCAATTCGCCACCCTCGAGCCGGTAGTGGTTGGGGCCCAGGCGAAGCAATTTTCTTCCAGAAAAGATAAGGGGGTTGTTGGAGGTGGGCGTCACCATCCGTCCCGCCATGCTCAGCCCGCTGACACCGTGGAAGTTGTCAAACTCCCCGGTGGAGCTGAAGAAGTTGTAGCGGCCGCGGAGGCCTTCGATGTGGGTGTGTTCGCTCAGGCTATCAAAGGCGACGTGGCCGGAGGCGACGGCTTCGCCGGTGCGGCTGTCGTAGCTCATGTGGTCGGCGCTCAGGCGCAGGTCCCGCGCCTGGATGGTGACATCGCCATCGGCGACGTAGAGCTTGCGCGGGGTAGTGATGGTAGCGGTGATGGTGTCGGCTTGCAGGGTGACCGTGGCGCCGGCAAAAGCGCCAGCCGCCGCCGGCAGCCGCAGGGTGCGCGAGGCCGCAGGGGCGGACGTACCCAACTGATTACCGGTTGGGCGAGTGGATTGTGCGGAAACCAACTGGCCAAGGGCGAAGCTGGCGATAATCAGATATCGGGGCCGGAAGACCATAAAAGCTGGATGGCCCAAGGTAACATGCGGCCTGCGCTGCTCCGGCAGGGAATCGATCGAAGGAACGTTGCGATACGGTGAAATGCCCGCACTGTCAATCTGATCAGCACGCCGGGGCGTGTCCGCCACCGGCCCAGCCTTGGCTGGTTCTACCTGTTGCGACGCCGGCGTGGCGGCGGGACGTGCAGCAGCGCGTCGAGAGCTACCGGGCGCGGCAAGCGCCTGCCGGGCAAGTGCAAGCGGACGCGGCAGCCGCCGCGCGGGTGGTGGCGTTTCGTCCCTCGATCGCCCGGCGGTACCGGAGCATGGCCATGGCCCAACCGGTGGCCGATCCGGTG
>JANWJU010000142.1 GCA_025451775.1 Terriglobales bacterium | reverse complement strand
ACAGCTATCAGCCGCGCAGGACAGCGGCGGGGTCAGCCTGCGCCGCCCGCCAGGCGGGCAGCAGGCAGGCGAAGAGCGGCAGCACCGCCATCACCGCCATGGCCAGCGCCAGCGTCAACGGGTCACCGGCACTGGCGCCGGGCAGCAGCGGCTGCACCAGCCGGCCGGCCAGCAGCGTCAGCACAAAGCCGATGCCGATGCCGGCCACCAGCATCCGGCCCGCCTCGCCGAGCACCAGGCCGAGCACCTGTCCCCGACCCGCGCCCAGCGCCATGCGCAAGCCGAACTCGCCCCGCCGCGCCGCCACGGCGTAACCCATGACGCCGTAAATGCCGAGACAGGCCAGTCCCAGCGCCAACACGCCAAAGGCGGCGCTCAGTTGCGCCAGCAGGCGGTCGCGTTGCAGCAGGTGGTCCACGCGTTGCGTCACGCTCGAAACCCGTCCCACACGCCAACGCGCGTCGGCTTCCGCGACCGCCTGCCGGACCGCCTCGGCCAGCGCCAGCGGCGGGCCCGCCGCCCGCACTTCGAGTTGCAGCGGCGGATCTTCGGCCTGATCCGCCGGCCGGAAGATGGTGGGAGCGGCGGCCTCATGCGGATCGAAGGTGCGGGCATCCGCCGCCACCCCGATGATCTGGAATTGCCCGGTGGTGTTGCTGTCGTAGCCGAATGTCTGACCCAGCGGATCGCGGTGGGGGTAGAACTGTGCCACGAACGCCTGGTTCACCACCACCACCTTCTGTCCCTTGGGACTGTCGCTGGGGGCAAAGCCGCGCCCGCGCAGCAGGTGCATGCCGACGGTTTCGAAGTAGCCGCGGGTGACCGTCTCCTCGCGTGTCTCCGGCTTGCGCGCGCTCGCCGGTTGTCCGGGGAAGGCAATCCCGCTGCTCTCGATCGAGCCATTGTCCAGCCCGCTGCGGTCGAGGGCGACCGAGGCCACACCCGGCACCGCGCCCACCCGCGCCAGCAGTTGCTGTTCCAGGGGCAGCCAGGCTTCCGGTTTGGATTGTCCGTCGGGTAGGCCCAACTCGACCGTCAGCACCTGGCCGGCGTCGAAGCCCAGGTTCACCTGGAACATGCCGGCGAGGCTGCGCGCGAACAGTCCGGCGCTGGCCACCAGCAGCAGCGACAGCGCCACCTGCGCCGCCACCAGCCACCGTCCCAGCGGCACGCGCCGCAGGCTGCCGCCCTGTCCCGTCTCCGAGCGCAGCACCAGCGCCGGCGAACTGCGCCGCGCCTGCCAGGCGGGTAGCAACCCCAGCACCACGCCGGTAGCCAGCGCCACGCCCGCCAGAAACGCCCAGACATGCCAGTCCATGTCGGGCTGGAAGGGCGCACCACCGCCTCCGCTCGCCAGCAGCACCAGTCCGCGGCTCAGCCACACCGCCATGGCCACCGCCGCCGCGCCCGCCAGGGCGGCCAGCAGCACGCCTTCGGTCAGCAATTGCCGCGCCAGCCGCGCCTGGCTGATGCCCACCGCCTGGCGCACGGCAATCTCCCGCCGCCGCCGCACCATGCGCGCCAGCAGCAGGGTCACCACGTTGGCGATGGCGATCAGCAGCATCAGCCCCGCCAGCCCCATCAGCAAGCGCAGCGGCGCCCCGTAGCGGCCGCGCAATGATCCCTCGCCGCGTTCCCCCGTGGTCATGGTCAGCCGCATGCCCGGAGCGTCGGGAACCATGCGCTTCCAACTCGCGCCCAGCAGCCCCGCCCATTCGCCCTGCAGCCGCGCCCGGTCGCCGGAGTTGGGGATGCGGGCGACCACCTGCAGCCATCCCAGCCTCTCCTGCGGCCCCCAGGGGGCTTTATCGTTGCCGTCAATGTTCATCAGGTTGCCGTGCAGGCCCAGCTGTGATTGCATCATCGCCGGCGCCCACAGGTCGGCGGGGTTGGCCGGGTTGATGCCGCTAAAGCCCTCCGGCGCCACTCCCACCACAGTCAGCGTGGTATGCCGGAAGCGGAGGCCGCGTCCAATCACATCCTCGGCTCCGCCCAGCTCCTTCCTCCAAAAGCTGTAGCTCACCACTGCCACTGCCGAGACACCCACCGCCTGGTTGTCGGCGTCGTTGATCCACCGCCCCCGTACCGGCTGGATTCCCAGGGCAGGGAAGTACCCGCCGGAAACCAACTGCACCCCCGCCGGCAGCGGATGGTCGGGGTCGTTCCCCCACCCCAGATGCGACGTCGGCGAGGCGGCGCCGATGCGTGCCGACCCGGCGGCCGCGGCGGCGAATTGCCGCGCCAGCGGATACGAGAACAGATCGATGGCGTTCGTCCCGTCGGTTTGCCCCAGCAGTTCCAACTGCTGCGGTTCCGGCACCGGCAGCGTCTTCAGCAGCACCGCATTGACCAGGCTGAAGATGGCCGCATTCGCGCCGATCCCGATGGCCAGCGAGAGGATGACCCCCGCGGTGAAACCCGGTGAGCGCCGCAGCAACCGCGCCCCATGCCGTAAATCCTGCAGCAATGTTTCCAGCCACACGTGAATGTCCATATCCCGCGTCCTCTCCCGCACCACTTCGACGTTGCCAAACCGCCGCGGTTCGCCCCCCGCCGCCCGCCGCAGCGCCAGATGATGCTCCAACTCGTCCTGTATCTCGTCCGCAACGCGCCGCCCGCGCACGCTGCCAAATAATCTGTTCATCCACGCCATAAACGCTACTCCGCCCGCAGGGCCCGCAGCGGGTCGGCGTGCGCCGCCCGCCAGGCGGGCAGCAGCGCCGCCGCCAACGGCGTGGCCGCCATCACCACCGCCGCCGCAATCAGCGTCAGCGGATCGCCCGCCGCCACGCCCGGCAGCAGCGGTTGCGCCCATCGCCCCGCCAGCAGCGCCAGCGGCAGGCCCAGCGCCAGCCCGGCCAGCAGCAGCAGCGCCGTCTCCCGCAGCACCAGCCCCATCACCTGCCCCCGCTTGGCGCCCAGCGCCATGCGGATGCCGAACTCCACCCCGCGCGCCGCCGCGGCGTACGCCATCACCCCGTACACGCCCAGGCAGGCCAGCAGTAGCGCCAGCCCGCCAAAGCCGCCGCTGAGCTGCGCGATCAGCCGGTCGCGTTGCAGCATCTCGTCCAGCCGGTGACTCACGGTGGCCACCGAGCGCACCTTCAGCCGTGCATCCACCGCCCCGGCCGTCGCCCGCACCGCCCGCGCCAGGGCCGCCGGGTCGCCCGCGGTGCGCACCTCCAGCTTCAGCGTCTGGCGGTCCGATTGCTCCCGCAGCCGATAGAACAGCGGTGTCGCCGGCGTGTGGGGATCGTCCACCCGCGCGTCGGTTACCACGCCGATGATCTCGAACTGATCGCTATGCGTCTGGTTGTAGCCGAATGTCTTTCCGATCGCATCCTGGCTGGGATAGAAACGATCGGCAAAGGCCTGGTTCACCACCGCCACCAAGCGCGAGTGGGCGGTATCGGTAGCCTGGAAGTTGCGTCCGTGCAGCAGCGGCATGCCCACCGCGTCGAAGTAGTTGCTCGACACCGTGTTTTCGTGGGCGCGCAGCCCGCCCGGCGGATCGGCGCGTCCGGCCAGCGAGAGGCCGCTGGTGTCGGCGGAAAAGTCATCCAGCCCGGACTGCTCCCACGCCGCCGCCCGCACTCCCGGCAGCGCGCCCACCCGCTCCAGAATGCGCTCCTGCAGCACCGCCAGTTGCCCCGCCGGCACGCCCTTGTCGGGCAGTTGCATCTCCGCAGTGAGAATGTGCGCCCGGTCGAAGCCCAGGTTGACCGTGAACATGGCCGCCAGGCTGCGGCTGAACAGCCCCGCGCCCGCCACCAGCAGCAATGCAAACGCCACCTGCGCCACGATCAACCCGCGCCCCAACGGCACCCTGCCACGTCCGCGGCCCCAACTCAATCCGCCTGACTTCAGCGCCTCGCTGGCGCTGCTCCGCTGCGCCTGCCACGCCGGCAGCAGCCCCAGCACCAGCCCCGTGCCCAGCGCTACCGTGCCTAAAAACGCCCATACCCGCCAGTCCAGGTCGGGCTGGAAGGGGTCGGCCGCCAGCCTCACGATCAGCCGGCTCACGCCCACCGCCACCGCCACCGCCGCCGTGCCCGCCAGCCCCGCCAGCAGCAGGCCCTCGCTCAGCAACTGCCGCGCCAGCCGCCCGCGGCTGATGCCCACCGCCAGCCGGATGGCGATCTCCCGCCGCCGCCGCGCCATCCTTGCTAGCAGCAGCGTGGTCACATTGGCGATGGCCAGCAGCAGCATCAGCCCCGCCAGCGTCATCAGCAGATCCAGCGGCGCCCCATAGCTGCGCCGCAGACTGTCACCACCCCGCCCACCCGGTTGCAGGCTGAGGCGATAAGCCGAGGCGTGATCCGGATCCATGCGCTGGTAGCTGGCCATGAACGCTGGGTTCAGTGCCGCCGCCAGCCCGGCGGCGCGTGCCGGATCGTGTACCCGCGCGAAGACTCCCAGCCAGAACTCGCGCTCCTGCGCCGGCCAGGGCTGGTCATCATGCGCGCTGAAGCTCCAGCGGTTGCCGTGGGCGTGCAGCGCCTGCTGCATCATCAGCGGCGTCCAGATTGATGTCGGGTTGGCGGGATCGAGGCCGGTGAACTCCGGCGGCGCGATCCCCACCACCGTGAGTGCCACCCCGCGCAGCGTGATGGTCCGGCCCAGCAGGGCGGTGTCGCCGCCGAACTGCCGCTGCCAGAACCCATAGCTCAGCACCGCCACCGGCGAGGCGCCCAACGCCCGGTTATCCTGTTGGTTGATCCACCGCCCCCGCAGCGGCTCCACGCCCAGGGCGGAGAAGTAGCCGCCCGAAACCAGTTGCACCGCCACCTGCCGCCTGCCCCCGCCCGGCAGCAGCAGCGGCATGCCATCCACCACATTACTTGCGCCCAGATCTGCCTCGCTTCCAGCCGCCTTTTGCATCTGCTGAAAGACCGGATAAGAGAAAACCGCCAGCGGCGCATTCACCCCGTCGCTGGCCTGCAGCATGAAGATCTGTTGCGGATCGGGCACCGGCAGCGTCTTCAACAGCACCGCGTTGACCAGCGAAAAGATGGCGGCGTTGGCGCCGATGCCCAGCGCCAGCGACAACACCACCACCGCCGTAAATCCCGGCGCTCGCCGCAGCATCCGCCCCGCCTGCCGCAAGTCCTGTAGCCAGCTCTCCAGCCAGACATGTACGTCCATGTCGCGCGTCCTCTCCCGTACTACTTCGACATTGCCAAACCGCCGCGGTTCGCCCCCCGCCTCCCGCCGCAGCGCCAGGTGGTGGTCCAACTCCTCCCGAATCTCGCGGTCGGCTCCGCCGCCACGCACTGTCCCGCCGAATCGGCGCCACCAGCCCATGTGCTTATGCCTCCTGGGCCAACACCGTGGCCACGCCCCGCACCAGCCGCCGCCACTGTTCTTGCTCGTCGGCCAACTGTCGCCGTCCCGCGGCTCGCAGTTGGTAGTACCGCGCCCGGCGGTTGGTCTCCGAGATCCGCCACTCGGATT
>JANWJU010000141.1 GCA_025451775.1 Terriglobales bacterium | reverse complement strand
CGGTATTGAAGCCGTAGGTTTGGCCGCTGAGCGCCAGGCCCAGCACGAACATCCCAACCACACAGACAAAGCTCAGCGCACCGCGCACCCACTTGCACTGGGCGAAGTAGCCCATGCCGGGAAACAACCAGCCCAGCACCACCACCCACCAACCGCTCAAGGAACCGGCGGTGGTGGCGGCGGTGGAACTTTGGTGGGCCACTGTGTCGCTCGGCGCCATGGTTTTCATATTCTCACGATTTCCTGCTGCCGCGGTCCGGTGACTTCAGCGCCGGTGGCGCCGATATACATATTGATTTCGGTACGCACGCCGAAGGGCGCACCTTGCGGCGCATAAATTCCGGGCTCGATGGTGAAGGCGCAGCCGGGCACAAGCTCGCGCACATCCTGGGTTTCAAAATCGTCCAGGTTGGGACCCGAGGCGTGGACCTCGACGCCCAAGGAGTGGCCGGTGCGATGGGTAAAGAAGCGGCCCAAGCCCGCCGCCTCGATCACCGCGCGCGCCGCCCGGTCGACATCGCAACCCCGCGGACGGCCGCCGGCGGCCACCGTGGCCGCCACCAAGTCGATGGCGGCGTCGCGCGCCGCGCACACCAGGGCAAAGACGCGCTCCAGCGCGGCAGGCGGGGCAGTTTCACCGGGGCGCAGGCAGTATCCAACCCAGGTGACATCGTAGTAGGCCGCACCCGGCGTGCCGCACTTCGCCCAGACGTCCAACAGCAGCAGGTCGCCGGCGGCGATGGCGGTGTCGCCGCCATCGTCCCTTGGGCCGCCGGTCTGGAAGTGGGGATCGCCGGCGTGGGCGTTGACCGCCACAATGGGTGGCTCCTCCACCAACAGGCCCCCCTGGTGAAGCCGGCCCACGATCCACGCCTGCAAGCCGGCTTCAGTGAGCGTCCACCCCTGATCGAGCGCGCGGCGCACCTCGGAGAAGGCACCCTGGATCGCAGCATCGATGACTGCGCCGGCGGCACGATGGGAAGCCAGCATCTCCGGGGTCCACACCGCATCGAAGCGGGTGATCAGATCGCCGGCGCTCGCTACCTCCGCCCCCAGCGTGCGCACCTGCTCCACCGTTCCGGCATCGACGAGCGAAATGGCTGGGAGCGCGCCCCCGGGCGAGTAGTGCATGGCGATCACCGGGCGCGGTCCCAGCCCGGCGATCAAGCGGCGCAGCTCGTGGTCCAGTTCCCGCCACCCGGCGTAGAGCCGGCGCTCCCCGGGCAGTCCGTCCAGCACCCCGGCTTCGATGCGGTGCACCAGCCGCACCGGCTTACCCTCGGCCGGCACCAGGTAAAACCAGCGGCGCGTGGCTAGGCCGGCCGCCGGCAGGCCCAGGATGCGGCGGGCGATGGGATCGCGGTGGTGGTGGTCGAAGAACAACCAGGCATCGAGTTCCCGGATACGCAGTTCGGTTTGGATGGCGTCAATATCCACCACTCAGCGCGCTCCCAACCCACGTGCTCCAAACAATGCCGTACCCAGGCGCACCAGGGTTGCGCCCTCTTCGATGGCCACCTCGTAGTCCTGCGACATTCCCATTGAAAGCTCCCACCCCGCGGGCGGATGCCGCAGCGCCTGCCGCAGCCGCTCGCCCAACGCCGCCAGTTCAGCAAAATAGGGGCGGGCCGCTTCCGGGCTGGCGGTGGCCGGCGGCACCGCCATCACGCCCGTCACCACCAACCGGTCCATGGCATGGATGGCCAGACCCAACTCCAGCGCCGCCTCCGGCAGTACGCCATGTTTTTGCGGCTCGCGGCCGATGTTGACCTCGATCAGCACCGGGATTGGCTGCGCCGCCAACCGGCTCAGCCGCTCGGCCAGCGCCAGCGAGTCCAGGCTTTCAATGCAATCGAAGGTATGAAGCGCGCGCGCCGCCTTGTTCTGCTGCAGCGGCCCGAGCAGATGCCAGGACGCCTCGGTCAACCCGCGCAGGGCTTGGAGCTTGGCCTGCCGTTCCTGCACGCGGTTTTCGCCGAATAGGCGGCAGCCGCAGGCATAGGCCTCGCGAATGCGCTCCGGCGCCACCGTCTTGGAGGCGGCGAGCAGACGCACGCTCTCCGGCGCCCGCCGCCGCCGGGCACAGGCGCTGAGCATCGCCTCCCGAATCCGTTCATAGGCCTCGCGCACTGGCGCCGCTTGATCCATGGTCTGGATGGTATTATCGCGCCTTGGCTCGTTTGATTACCTTCGAGGGGCTGGATGGCTGCGGCAAGAGCACCCAACTCAACCGCTTGGCCCAACGCTGGCGCGCCCGCGGCCTGCCGCTGCTGACCACCCGTGAGCCGGGGGGCACGCCGCTGGGCGAGCGCCTGCGCGAGCTGGTGCTGCGGGATGCGGAGAACCCGCCCACGCCGGAGGCGGAGTTGGCCCTGATGTGCGCCTCGCGCGCGCAGCACGTCGCCGAGGTGATTCGTCCGGCGCTCGATCGCGGCGACTGGGTACTCTGCGACCGCTTCCACGACGCCACCGAGGCCTATCAGGGCGGCGGGCGTGGTTTTGACCGGGAGGTTATCCGCGCCCTGCACCGCTGGCTGTGCCAGGACCTGCAACCCGACGTCACCCTCATCTTTGATCTCGCCCCGGAGGTGAGCGTGGCCCGCGCCCGCCGCCGCCGCGGCGCCGAAGGACGGTTTGAAGCCGAGGAGATGGCCTTTTTCGAGCGCGTGGCCGCCACCTACCGGAACATCGCTGCCCGTGAACCGGACCGCTGCCGGCTGATCGACGCCACGGGCACCATCGGCGCCGTCGCCGCGCGGGTGGCCGCGGCACTCGAACCCGCCGCGCTGGAACCCCATGCCCTGGCGTGAGTTCATCGGCAACCGCCATGCGGTCGAGCAGGTGCAGCGCTTGGTCGCTACGCAACGCGCACAGCGCACGGTGGTGCTGGCCGGCCCCGAGGGCGTCGGCAAGACCACCATGGCGCTCATGTTGGGGCTGAGCCTGAACTGCCGTAACCCGCCAGCGGCCGGGGACTTCTGTGGGGAGTGCGCCAGTTGCCGCCAGGCCGTGCCGCTGAACACCTTGGCCGAACTCATCTCACAAGCCCTGGAGCACCGCGCCGCCGAGGTTAAAACCGCTCCCCGCGAGGCCGCGCCGCTGGTGCTGGCGCTGCATCCCGCCGTGCGCCTTTATCCCCCCGACGGTGACTTCCTGACCATGGCCCAGGCCCGGGCGCTGATCCACCAAAGTCAGTTGCGGGCCAACCCTGGCAGCACCTGGATGCTCATCATCCCCGAGTTCGACCGGGCGCGCTGGGCCACGCAAGCGGCGCTGCTCAAGACGCTGGAAGAGCCCCCGCCCGGCGTGGCCATCGCCGCCCTGGCCCGTAACCCTTTGGCCCTGCTGCCCACGGTGCGCTCCCGGGCGCTGGTGCTGACACTGGCGCCGGTCCCCATCGACCAACTGGCGGCCGCCCTGCCCGCCGCCCACCCCCCTGAAGGGGCAGTCTCCAACCCCGCGGACGCCGCCCTGCGCGCCCGCCTCGCCGACGGCTGCCCCGGGCGTGCCCTGCGGCTCGATCTGGCCGCCTATCAGCAGGTGCGTGGTGAAGCTCTCGGCCTGCTGCGGTTGGCGCCCCAACCTGAGGCTCCCGGTTACGCGCTATCAGTATTTCGCCTGAGTGAGTCCACCCGCGCCGATAAAGAAAAATTTGAAACCCTGATCGAAATTCTCTATAGTGTGTTGCAAGATCTTGTTCATCTCCAGTCGGGGTATGCTGAGGGCATTCGCAATGTGGACTGCACTCGGGAACTCAGGCAACTGGCGCAGCAGTTCTCGTCCAATCAGCTGACTCAGGCGATCGAGGAGCTGGATCGTGTTCAGGCCGGTGCCGGGCGCAACATCTTCCGGCCGCTGGCACTGGAAAGTTGGGCGCTGGGACTCTCACGCTAGCTCCACCGGCCGGCCCTCATCGGCCGCGAGATGAAGATGGAGCCCGGTTATGGCCTCGCCGTTAAACGACACCATCCCTCCCCGCATTGCTCCCAGCAGCAGTTCCCCCAACCCCGGCCGCCGTCCCTCCGACCCGGAGATGTCCGCCAACCGTAAGCTGATCCGCCCATCGCTAGCCGAGGTACGGGATCAGTTGGCGCGCGCGACAATGCCGGTCGGCCCCGCGGCTCCGGCCTTCCCGGCCGCCCCGCGTGCCTCCACCGCGCCCGCGCGCACGCCCAAAAAACCGGTGCCGCCGGATCAGACCAACGCGGAGAGCTTCTACTACCTCAAGCAGATGCAGGCCAAAACCGACATGGTTTTGGTGCTGCGTGACGGCGAACGCATCCACGGCGTGATCGAGTGGTACGACCGCCATTGCCTGAAGGTGCACCGCACCGGCGAGCCCAACCTGCTGATTTATAAAGACACTATCAGGTACATGTACAAGTTGGACGAGGAGCGGCCGGCCGGCGCCGCCGCGAACCCAGAAAAAGCCGCCAACGAGTCGGTTTAGCCCTCCTGCGCTCGCGGGTTTGGGAGAGCACGATAGCGATCTGGCCACCCGGATCGGTATAATGGGGTGGCGTTCATGTCCAGCCCTTCCGCCCCGATTCCGCAGCACGCGCCCCGGCCGATGCGGCGGGGAGTGGTGCTGCTGCCCTCACTGTTTACAGTGGCCAACCTGGGGATGGGGTGGTTTGCCATCCAGCAGACCGTACTGGCGCTGCAATCGCCCGACGCCGCCGGCCTGCTCGACAGCGCCGCCAAGGCCATCGGCTGGGCCATCTTGCTGGACGGCTTGGATGGCCGCATCGCCCGCATGGCCAACGCCACCAGCGCTTTCGGCCGCGAGTTCGATTCCCTCGCCGACGTCATCAGTTTTGGCGTGGCGCCAGCCCTGCTGGCCTACGTCTGGGGCCTGCGGTTCCTGGCCCTCAGCCCGGGCTGGACGCTGGGGCTGAACCGGGCGGCGCAGATCGTCGTCTTTCTTTTTGTGGTGGCAGGTGCGGCGCGACTGGCCCGCTTCAACATCGCCAGCCACGACTCCCATCCCTCCAACCCTGGCAAACCCGGCAAACGCTACTTTGTCGGCATGCCGATTCCGGCCGCGGCCGGCGCGATCGCGGCGGTGGTGCACTTTTTTGCCTCGCCCGCCTTCTTCTTTACCACCGTCAATACCTCGGCGGCGTGGGCCATCGTGTGGCTGGCGATCGTGCTCGGTCTGGGATGGTTCATGGTCAGCACCTGGCGCTTTTATAGCTTCAAGGAAATCGATCTCGGCCGCCGCCATCCCTACGTATTTATGGTGATCCTGGCGGCGCTCATGGCCGGCCTCTGGTACTACTCCGAAGTGGTGCTGATGGCGGTGGTGTTGGTCTACGTGGGCAGCGCACTCACCTGGCGGCTGAGCCATTATCTGCACCGGTGGCGGCGCCGCCGGCCGGCGTAGCCATGGCACGGAATTCCAGCAACACCTCCGGGAGGCCGTTGTCGTGCGGCATTGTGGGCGCCACCAGCCTGCTCGGCCGGGAACTGGGAACGGCGCTGAGCGAGGCCGGCTTCACCCGCCTGCGTCTGCTGCGCTCGCCGGAAGAAGAGGCGCCCGCCCGTGAGCGCAAGCTGACCGACTTTGCCGGGGAGCCAGCTTTGGTCGAGGCGTTTGCGCCCGAGCAACTCGCCGATCTCGACGTCTTATTTCTCGCCGGCGGCGCCCCCTCCGCCCGCCGTTCGCTCGCTGCGGCCCGCAACTTCCCCGTCACCATCCCCGCCACCATCATCGACCTCAGCGGCGGTCTCGCCGGCGAGGCTGGGGCGGTGACGGCGGGATGGGACGGTGCCGGCCGCACGGCGGCGGCATCAGTGCGGGTTCCGGCGCGCTTGATGGTGGTGGCGCATCCGGCGGCGCAGGCGCTGGCGCACCTGTTGGCTGCACTCGATACCTTGGGCCCGCACCGCAGTTGCGCCACCGTGTTCGAGCCCGCCAGTGAACGCGGCTGGGAGGGCATTCGCGAACTGGAGCAGCAGACGGTCCGCCTGCTGGCCCTGCAATCGCAACCGCAGGAGGTTTTCGGCGTCCAGATCGCCTTCAACCTGCGGACCCAGCTCGGCGAGGAGGCCGCCCCCAGCCTGGAGGCGGTGCGCGCGCGCATCGCCGGCGAACTGGCCCGCCTGCGCGCGCCGGCGAGCGTGGCGCCGGCGCTGCAATTGCTGCAAGCGCCGCTGTTCCACGCCAGCGTGATCTCGCTCTATACCCAGTTCACCGCGGCGGTGGACGCCGCCGCCGTCACCGCCGCGCTCTCCGGCCCGGACACGGAGTGGCATGAACAGGACCCGGACGTCACCGCCGTGGCCGACGCCAGCGACGCCGACAACGCCCGCTTGCATCTCGGTCCGCCGCGCGGCGAAGCCGGGGCGCCGGGCGGCTTTTGGCTGTTGGCCACGCTCGACAACCTGCGGCGCACGGCGGCCAGCGCCGTCGCCTGCGCCCTGGCGTTGGTCCAGGATCGAACGTGAAGGCAATCCTACCCCTGGTGGCGGCTCTGCTCGCCCTGCTCACCGGTTGCGGCTATCACGTCGCCGGCCGGAGTGTAGCACTGCCGGCGGGCACCCGGGTGATCGCCGTGCTGCCCTTCGCCAATCACACCGCCCAGCCCCGGCTCTCGCAAATGGTGAGCGCGGCCGTGGCAGGCGAGTTTGAACTTCGCACCCATGATCGCGTGCAGGCCGCCGCCGCCGGCAGCGATGAGGTGGTCCACGGCAATGTGGTCAGCGTGGCGGCTACGCCCGTCACCTTCGATACCACCAGCGGCCACGCCACCACGGTCGAGGTGGTGGTCCACCTGCAAGCCTGGGTGACCGCGACGGCCACCGGCAAGGAAGTTTTCCGCAATAACGACTTGGTGTTCCACGACCAGTACCAGATCAGCACTCAGGAGCAGAACTTCATCGAGGAGGACTCGATCGCATTCCAGCGCCTGAGCCAGACGATTGGGCAAACGCTGGTCTCCGATATTCTGGAGGCGTTTTGAGCTCGCCCGCCGCGCTGGATCGCGACCGCCTGCGCCCGGTGTACACGCTGGTGGGGGATGAAGTTTACCTCCGTGACCGCTTCTGCGCGGCGCTGACCGCCCTGCTCCCGCCCGAGGCGCTGGGCTTCAGCCGCTTCGATGCCGACCTGGCGGCAACGCCGCTGGACGCCATCCTCGACCAGGCACGCAGCCCTTCGCTGATGGCGCCGTTGCAGGTGTTCTTCGTGCGCAATGCCAAGGAGTTGTTCGGCCGCGGCGAGAAAAAGCACGGCGACTTCCCCGCCAACCTGCTGCGCTTTGCCGCCCAGGTGGGTGAGCCGCCGGCGGCGCCGGCAGCGGTCGTGGTGTTCATCTGCGACCACCTGCACCTGCCCGCCGACGAGCGCCGCATGAGCCTGGAGGACAAAACCCGGCTGCAGCGCATCGAAGCCACACTGGGCGCGTGCGGCGAACTGATCCGCTGCGCCCGCGTTAGCGAGTCGCAAGCCGCCCTGATCGCCGCTGAAATGGCGGCCGCAGCGGATGCCGAAATCGCGCCCGCGGCGGCGCACGCGCTCAGCGAGCGCTTGGAAGGTAACCTCGGCCTGATGCGGACCGAAATCGACAAGCTGGCGCTGCACGCCTGGCCCGAGCGCCGCATCGGCGTCGAGGCGGTCACGGCGCTCGTGACCGGCGGGGCAACGGCTTCGGGGTTCGAGCTGGCTGCCCTGATCGCCCGCGGCCAGCGGGCGGCGAGCCTCGAGGGCCTGCGGCGCTGGTGGCGGGAGGAGGGGGATAACGGCGCCATCGGCCTCGTCTTCCAACTCAGCCGCGCCTTTGGAATGGCGCTGGCGGCGCGGCAGGAACGCGCCACCGACCGCGGCGCCCTCTATCGCGTCCTGCCACAGGGCATGCGCCCGCCCGGCTTCGCCGCCGACGCCATCCTCGCCATCGCGCGCTCCATGAGCCAACCCCGCCTGCGACTGGCGCTGCGCGGCCTGCACGCCGCCGACGTCGAGCTGCGCTCCAACCCGCACGCCGCGGCGCTGGTGTTTGAACGGCTCATCTGGGAGCTGACGAAGGGGTAGGTTCCAGTTGTTAGTTGTTAGTTGTTAGTTGTTAGTTACTGGCGGGGACCAGGCGCAGGGTGTGGGCGCGGTGGGCGGCCACGGCGCGGGGAGTGAACCAAAGCGGCAACTGCCGGCCCCGCAGGTAGGCCTCGAACTCGTCCCGGTAATGGCTGGTGAAGACGCGGCCCGACTCGCCCGCCACCAGCGTCAGCGTGGAGCGGTCCCACGCTCCCACATCGGCCACGAAACGCATGCTCGGTCCGAGGTCGTTGGGATCGCCCAACTCGACGTTGCGGGCCTGCTTCACCGTGAGCGGGCTGCCGCCAATCTCCACCGGTCCCAAGTCGGCGTAACGGCGCAACAGCGGAATCTGCGACCACACGGGATGGTTGACGGAGAGCGTTTCCAATTTGCCCCAGCGCAGCTGATCGGGCTGCAGGGTGGTGCGGGCGACCACGCTCTTCAAGCAGTCGAGCAGCAGCGCGTCCCAACCTTTGCCAGCCGTGGCCGAGTACTCGGGCGGCAGCCACGCCGCCGGACGGTTCGCCAGCAGCCATTGTTCAAACACCGGCGCCTCGTCCCAATCGTACTGGCGCGCGAGCGCGTCGCCCAGCTTGGCCGCCAGCACGCGATGCAGGAACTCCTGCCGCGTCTGGTAGGCGAGCGTGGCGCCCAGGCTGTTGGGGTTCATGGCGCCGTTGAAGCCGCGCAGCATCAGCAGCGCCTGCTGCAGCGAGGCGGCAGGAGGTGCGCCACCCGCTGCGGCGGCGGCGCCAGCGGTCATCAGCGCACGGGCAAAGTCAAAATCCTGCTCGGAGACGACATCGGTCTGAATCCGCCCCATGGCGGAGGCGTTCCAGTGATTCAGCATGCCCAGAAGCTGATAGATGCGGCGCGTGCGGTTGGGGGAATCCCAATCGGTGGAGACGGTGTAGGGATAGTTGTCCGGCGTGATGCGGCTGTTGGCGGTGGCCAGCATGCCGGGCGCCGGATCGAGGACCTGGGGCAGCTTGGCAAACGGGATCCAACCGTGCCAATCGTAGGCGGCGGTGGCGCCCTCGACCGGCAGCGCGCCGTCGAAGTGCTGGCGCAGCGGAATCCAGCCGGCGCACTGGTAGGCGATGTGGCCGGTGTCGTCGGCGTAGACGAAGTTCTGCGCCGGCCCGGGAAACTGCGCCAATGCCGCCTCGAACTGCGTCCAGTTCTGGGCTTGGTCGATGGCCAGGAAAATGTGGATCGATTGCAGCGCGCCGGGCGCGTACATGGTCCAATCCAGCGCCAACGGGCCCCCGTCATCGTGGGTGATGATGGGACCGTGGCGGGTCACCGGAATGTCCAGATTGACCGCCGGCGCGCTCTTGACCAGGATGCGTTCGTGCCAATGCTGCAGCGGCTGCCAGCCGGTGGGCGTGGCCACGTCGCCCTTGCCGTCCAACGTTTCGCGGTAAAGGTCCTGGGCGTTGGCGCGGGTGTTGGTGACGCCCCAGGCAATGTGGTCGTTATGGCCGATGATCACGCCCGGCACGCCGCTGATCGCCACGCCTTCAACATTCAGGCCCGGCGCGGTGAGCTGCACCGCCCACCACAAGCCCGGAATTTGAAACTGCAGGTGGGGATCGTTGGCGAGGATGGGCTTGCCGGTGAAACTGCGCGCGCCGGAGAGCACCCAATCGTTGCTGCCGCCGCGCAGGCCTGAGGAGTGTGCGGGCGCCAGTTCGGGCACGTTGAATACGGGTAAATTTTCAAGCGTGGTGCGCGCGGCGCCGACCGGTGGGGCGGGAAGGCGGCGGGGTGGCGGCGGCGACACCTGGCGTCCCGGACCGATTGGTCCGATTGGACCGAAGGGTCCAAAACCGCCGAACCCACCTCGTCCGAAGCCGCCCCTGCCGCCCCCTCCGAAGCTCCGCGCCGCTGGCGGCGGCGGCGCCCCCGGCGGCACGTCCCAGGGCGAGCTCTCGGGAAACGCTTGCGCCGCCAGCGCCGTCCCCAACTTGGCGGTCAACGCCTCCCGCGTCAGCTTGTCCTCGTAGCCGGACGCCAGCACCTGGTACAT
>JANWJU010000140.1 GCA_025451775.1 Terriglobales bacterium | reverse complement strand
GCGAGGACGTGATCGGCCCAGCGGCCGTCGGTGGCGAGCGCGTCATAGCTGCCGGCGCCGCCGGCGGCGCCAAACGTGCTGCCGGCGCCGCCGGCGGCGGCAAACGCCTGCGGCCGTTCCCGCCGCAGCTGCAGCGCTTGATAGATCAGCCAGAGTTTGGGCAGCCCCTCCTCGCGCCGCGCCCAGATGGCCTCGGGGGTGAGCCCGGCCTGCAACTCCTGCAAGAGGTGGCGGCGGGCGGCAAAATCCACCGGGCCGCGGTTGTCAGGGTCCACCAAGTGGAAATCCCATAACTCGGCGCCGTTATAAATGTCGGGTACGCCGGGCGCGGTCATTTTCACGGCCGCCTGTGCGAGCGCGTTCACGTAGCCGGGCGTGATCAGCGGTTCGATAAAGGCCTGGGCCAAGCGCAGGAACTCGGCGTCGGCGTAGAGGGCGGTGATGAAGGCGGTCAGCGCCCGTTCATAGCGCCCGTTGGGTTTGCGCCAGGAGGTGTGGACTTTGGCTTCCCGCACGGCTTTCAGCATGAACGTCTGCAGGCGCTCGGCGGAGATGGGCCAGGCTCCGACCAAGGTCTGGTACAGGAGGTACTCGGTATTACCGTCGGGTCCGGCATCACGGTGATGGCGGCGGTTGTGCTGCCGCCAGGCGAGGGCGGCGGCGCGCCACGCCTCGGGGATCTCGGTCAACAGGCACAAGCGCGCGCGCACGTCTTCGCCGCGCTTGGTGTCGTGGGTGCTGGTGGTCAGCATGCGGCGCGGCCGCAGGCGCTGGGCGATGCCCATGGCGAAGTGGAACTCTTCCGGTTCGGTGCCGAAACGCGCCGGATCGCCTCCCACCTCGTTGAGCGCGGTGAGGCGGTGATAGCGGTAAAAGGCGGTGTCTTCCACGCCCTTGGCAAACACCGCCGGGGTCAACTGCTGAAATTGCAAGAGCAGGCCGCGCTGCTGGGGGGCGAGCAGGGCCTCATAGAAGGAGGGCTGCAATCCGGCCGCCTGCACCGCCTCGATGACGATGGCGGCGTCCTCGGCGCCAGCCGCGCCGGCGGGCGGCACGTAGGTGCGGTACGCCGGCATCGCGGCCGCCACCGCGCCGAGCGCGCTTTCGGCTTCACCGCCGTCCCGGGCCATGCCGGCCGCCACCGCCATCGGTCCGAGGCGGCGCACCTCGGCGTGCAACAGATCCCGCATGGCCTGCATGCGGGCATGGTGCGCCACTTCGCGAAACTCGGGCTGCGGACCGGCGAAGGCGGCGTAGGCGGCGTCCATGTCCTCTTCGCTGCGCGGATCGACGAACAAGCCCATGACCAGGTTGAGGAACTCATAGCCGGTGGTGCCCGCCACCGGCCACGACGGGCGCAGCGGCTCGCCGTGGGTCAGGATCTTCTCGACGACGATCCAGGTGGCGGGCGCGGCGGCGGTGCGCAGTTGTTCGAGATAGCCCCCCGGATCGCGCAGACCGTCAATGTGATCGATGCGCAGGCCATCGACGCAGCCGGCCTGCAGCCAATCCAGGATGCGCTGATGGGTAGCGGCAAACACGGCCGGGTCCTCGATGCGCACGCCGATCAGGCTGGAGATATCGAAAAAGCGGCGATAGGACAGGCGGCGGTCGGCGAGGCTCCAGTGCACGAGGCGATAATGCTGACGCTCCAGCACCTGCAGGAGCGGACCCTGCTCCGTGCCTGGAGCCAGCGGCAGGGCCATGCCGCCATAGAGCAGAGCAGGTGCGCCGTCTTGAGTGTCCAGGCGGAGCTCGCCAGCGGCGAGGGTGGCGGGCAGCGGCCGGGCCAGCCAGGGCAGGAGAATTTTTTCGTCCGCGCCCCAGTCGAGGTCGAAGTAAGGGGCATAGGGGCTGGCCACGCCCTGGCGCAGCACGTCCCACCACCAGCGGTTGCGGGCGGTGACGATGCTCATGTGGTTGGGAACGATGTCGATGACCAGCCCCAACCCCAGCCGCTGGAGCGCCGCGCAGTAGCGTTGGAACCCAGCCTCGCCGCCGTACTCGGTGCGAACCCGGTCGGGCGCGGCCACATCGTAGCCGTGCTGGCTGCTGGGCGCGGATTCGAGCAACGGCGAGGTGTAGGCGTGGCTGACGCCCAGCTCGGCCAAATAGGGGGCCACCGCCGCCGCGTCGTCGAAGCCGAAGCCATGTTCGCCGGCAGGGCGGAGCTGCAAGCGGTAGGTGCTGGTGACCTCCGCCATCACTCCACCCGCCGCAAGACCCGCAGCGAGCGGGATTGCGTACGCAGCTCGGTTGCGGCCACCATCTCGGTGGCTGGCGTGGCTGGAGTGGGAGCGGCGGTGTCGAACACCGGCGTCCAGGCACGCGCCAGCGCGGGCGGCGGCAAACGGAAGGTCAGGTCCTCAGGACCGGCATTGAACAGCAGGCCAAAGCTATCATCCACGATGCGCGCCCCGCGGGCATCGCGGGAGGGAATGGCGGCGCCGTTGAGCACCACCATCAGCGCCTTGGCGAAGCCGCGGCCCCAATCCTCGTCACTCATGGGCGAGCCGTCCGGGCGCAGCCAGGTGATATCGGCCACGCCGCGGATGGCCCGGCCCTGGAACCATTGCCGGCGGCGGAACACCGGATGCTGGCGGTAAAAGCCGATGACGCGCTGGCAGAACTCCAGGAACTCGCGATCGGCGTGCTCCCAATCGAGCCAGGAGATCTCGTTGTCCTGGCAGTAGGCGTTGTTGTTGCCGCCCTGGGTGCGTCCGATCTCGTCGCCGCCGAGCACCATGGGCACGCCCTGCGACAGGAACAGGGTGGCAAAAAGGTTGCGGCGCTGGCGGGCGCGCAAGGCGGCGATTTCGAGGGCACCGGTTGCGGCGGCGTCCACTTCACCTTCGTGGCCGCAGTTCCAGGAGCGGTTGTCGCTCTCACCGTCGCGATTGTCCTCGCCATTGGCGAGGTTGTGCTTTTCGTTGTAGCTGACCAGATCGCGCAAGGTGAAGCCATCGTGGGCGGTGACGAAATTGATGCTGGCGTAGGTGTGCCGCCCGCCGGCTTCATAAAGGTCGGAGCTGCCGGTGAGGCGGGAGGCGAACTCGCCCAGACCGGCATTGGCGCCCCGCCAGTAATCGCGCATGGTGTCGCGGTATTTGCCGTTCCACTCCGACCACAGCAGCGGGAACTGGCCGACCTGGTAGCCACCCTCGCCCAAGTCCCAGGGCTCGGCGATGAGTTTCACCTGAGAGATGACCGGGTCCTGATGAACGATGTCGAAAAACGCCCCCAGCCGGTCGACTTGGTGCAGTTGGCGCGCCAGCGCCGAGGCCAAGTCGAAGCGGAAGCCATCCACATGCATCTCGACGATCCAGTATCGCAAACTGTCCATAATGAGGCGGAGCGTTTGCGGATGGCGCATGTTGAGGCTGTTGCCGCAGCCGGTGAAGTCGGTGTAAAAACGCCGGTTCTCTTCGAGGTGGTAGTAGGCGGTGTTGTCGATGCCGCGGAAGCAGAGGGTGGGGCCAAGCTGGTTGCCCTCGGCGGTATGGTTGTAGACCACGTCGAGGATGACTTCGAGCCCGGCGCGGTGCAGCGCCCGCACCATGGATTTGAACTCGGCGACTTGACCTCCGCGGCCAGCGGGCGTGGCCGGGTTGGGAGCTTGGGCAAAGCGCTGGTCGGGAGCGAAGAACCCGATGGTGTTGTATCCCCAGTAGTCGCTTAGGCCGCGCTCGGCAAGATGGCGCGTGGTGATGCGGTGGTGGACGGGCATGAGTTCGACCGCGGTCACGCCCAGGGCGGTGAGATGCGCGACCGCCGCCGGGTGCGCCAGCCCGCCGTAGGTGCCGCGCAGCTCGCGCGGAATCTCCGGATGCCGCTGGGTGAACCCCTTGACGTGCAGCTCGTAAATGACGCTCTCGTTCCAGGGTGTCTTGGGGGAGCGGTCGCCGTCCCAAGCGAAGCCAGGATCGATGACCACGCCCGCCGGCATGAACTGAGAGTTGTCCCGGAAGTCGGCGGTGAGATCGGCGTCGGCGCCGCCCACGCGGTAGCCGAACAGCGCGTCATCCCAAAGCAGCGCGCCGTCAATCGCTTTGGCGTAGGGATCGAGCAGCAGTTTGTGCGGATTGTAGCGGTGCCCGTCGGCGGGCGCATAGGCGCCATTAACGCGGTAGTTGTAGCGGCAGCCGGGGCTGAGGCCGGGCAGGTAGATGTGCCAGATCTGGTCGGTGTGCTCCGATATCGCCACCCGGGCTTCGTGGCAGCCCTCGAAATCCATAAGGCAGAGCTGCGCGCCCACGCCGGATTCGCTGAACAGGGCGAAGTTCACCCCCTCGCCATCCCAAGTTGCGCCGAGCGGATAGGGGGCGCCGGGCCGCGCCGCCAGGCTTGAGGGATCGAGTGTGGCCGAAAGCACCCGTGGGTTATTCGAGGCAACGCTCATCGCTGCATTAATTGTAACGGCCGCGTTGCTGTCCCGGTGGCTCGCCGTGGCTCGCCACTTTTCGCGGGTTGCTCCCGCGATGCTCGCACTGTGAGCATTGCTCGCTTGTGGACGGGCTTTGATGGGCGGCAGGGCACGAGCGGCACTGCCGCTCGTCGCCCCGCTCTGCTCGTGGCGCTTCCAAGCTGCCTCGACATGACGCTCGGGAGCAGACTCTTTTGGTCTTTCGGCTCGGGCTGATAAAGACCGTGCGGGGAAACCCCCGGCGGGCGGGCTGATTCAACCACCCCTAGGAGATGCCTCCCATGCCTTCCTCCCCCACTGGATTCGTTCCGCTCAGTCACTTGGACCCAGCCGAGAGCCAGCGCGCGCACGCCGCCCACGCGGCCAGCGTCGCCGCCGATACGGCACGGCGTGAGGCCATCGCCCGCACCCTCGCCGCCGAACGCGCACGCTTGCGCCGTGAAGCTGGGCTGGATGCGGCGGGAGGCGCCACCGCAGGCGCGGCGGGAGCCGCTCGTGGCCCGCAACACTTTCGCCGCCCGGTGGAGCGTGCCTTCACCGGCGACGAGCGTGACCGCGTCACCATATTGTTTGGCGGCTTGACCTGGAAGCACGAACAGCTGATCCAAGCCGCTTTCCAGGCCAACGGACACAAATGCGTGATGCTGCCCACGCCCGACGTGGCGGCGTTCCAGCTGGGCAAGGAGTACGGCAACAACGGCCAGTGCAACCCCACCTACTTTACCGTCGGCAACCTGGTGCAGTTCCTGCAAAAGCTCGAGGCCGAGGGCGTGCCGCGGCAGGAGATCGTCGACAACTACGTGTTTTTCACGGCGGGGTCGTGCGGGCCCTGCCGCTTCGGGATGTACGAGGCCGAGTACCGCTACGCCTTGCAGAACGCCGGCTTCGATCAATTCCGCGTGCTGCTGTTTCAGCAGAACGAAGGGATCAAGGCCGCCTCGGGGGAGCCGGGGCTGAAGTTCACGGTGAACTTTGGCATGAGCATGCTGAACGCCATGCTGGCGGGAGACGCGATCAATGACCTGATCTATCAGATCCGTCCGTTTGAGGTGACGCCGGGGGAGACCGAGCGGGTGTTCAAGGAGGCGGTGGCGGAGTTTTGCGACCGCATCCGCACCCAGAAGCCGTTCGAGCTGATGGAGCGCGCGCCCAAGCCGGTCGCCCGATGGCTGGCGAAGCACGGCAAAGTGAAGGACACCGGCAGCGTGCTGTGCAAGGTGATGGACCACCTCTACGGCCGGCAATTCCTGGGCGCCTTAAAGGCCTGTCAGGACCGGCTCAACAGCATCGAGGTGGACCGCACGCGGGTGAAACCGGTGGTGAAGATCACCGGCGAGTTCTGGGCGCAGATCACCGAAGGGGACGGCAACTTCGGGATGTTCGATTTCCTCGAGGGCGAGGGGGCGCAGGTTGTGGTCGAGCCCATCGCCACCTGGGTGGCGTACATGATCCACCAGGTGCGGCTCAACACGGTGGCGCGCCGGCGTCTGGATGCGCCCTTCCCCAAGGCCACCTGGCGGCAGCCCACGCAGCTGTTGCGCAACGAGCTGAAGTTCCGGCAGAAGTGGCTGGCGCTGGTGATCGGCGAGGCGCTGTGGTGCCACGTCTATCACCGCATTACCAAGCGGCTGGGCAATATCACCCATCATTTAATCCCGCAGAAGGAGCTGGCGCGCGTGTCGCAGCCGTTCTACAACAACCTGGCGCGGGGTGGCGAGGGGCATCTCGAGGTGGGCAAGAACGTCTACTACACCGTCCACAAGTTGTGCCACATGGTGCTGGGGCTGAAACCGTTTGGCTGCATGCCCTCGTCGCAGTCCGATGGCGCGCAGTCGGCGGTGATGGGGCAGTTCGCCGAGATGATCTATCTGCCCATCGAGACCAGCGGCGAGGGCGCGGTCAACGCCCATAGCCGGGTACAGATGGCGCTTGGGGAAGCCAAGATGAAGGCCAAGACGGAGATGGAGCGCGTGCTGGCCCAGACCGGAATCACGCTGGCCGAGGCGCGGGCTTATGCCCAGGAACACGCAGAGATGCGGCGGCCGTTTTATAAGGTACCGCATCAGGAGGGGGTGGCCTCGACGGCGGCACAGTTTGTCCTGCATGTCCGGCAACGGATGGGCCGCTTCCACCGCACGCAATCCAAAACCGCCGCCGCCGCGGCTGCTTAGTTCACGGAAGGAGCCGCCACGTGGGGTCAGCGCAAACTGCTCACTGCTCACCTGAAACTGCTCACTTGCTGGTTGGCCTCGACGTGGGCTCGACCACGATCAAAGCGTTAGTCACCGGCGTTGGCTCCGGCGACGTTCTGTGGCGCGACTACCAGCGCCACGAAACCAAACAGCCGGAGAAGGTACTCGAGTTCCTACGCCGCATGGAGACCGACACCGGCCTGACGGCGGGCCGGGACCGCATCTTCATGACCGGCTCCGGCGCCGGGCCGCTGGCACTGCTCATCGGCGCCAAGTTCGTGCAGGAGGTGACGGCGGTGGCGCTGGCGGTCGAGCAGCTCCATCCCGAGGTGTACTCGGTGGTCGAGTTGGGCGGCCAGGACGCCAAGATCATCGTCTTCAAGGATGACGAGGCCAGCGGGAGGAAGAAGAAGATCCCGTCGATGAACGACAAGTGCGCCGGCGGCACCGGCGCGGTTATCGACAAGATCAATGCCAAGCTGCAGATTCCGCCGGCACAGCTCGGTGATCAGGGCTACACCGGCATCAAGCTGCACAAGGTAGCGGGCAAGTGCGGGGTGTTTGCCGAGACTGACATCAACAGTCTGCAAAAGACGGGCACGCCCAACGACGAGCTCATGGCCTCGCTGTTTGAGGCGATCGTGCTGCAGAACCTGAGCGTGCTGACGCGGGGCAACACGCTGCGGCCTCATGTGCTGCTGCTGGGCGGGCCAAACTCGTTCATCCGCGGATTGCAGGAGGCGTGGCAGGCGAACATTCCGCGCATGTGGAAAGAGCGCAAGGTGGAGATACCGGCGGGCGCCACCCCCGAGGAGCTGATCCGCGTGCCCGCCGACGCGCAGTACTACGCGGCCTTGGGGGCGATTGCTTTTGGGCGGGACGAGGAGCCGGAGGTGGGCGTCTACAGCGGCACCGCCGGGCTGCTCGATTACCTCGACGGCGGCCGCCAAACCGAGAAACTCAAAAGCGGCGGCAAGGCGCTGGTCGGGAGTCCGGACGAGCTGGAAGGGTTCCGCGTCCAGTACCGGCGCCCGCGCTTCCAGCCCGCCGACTTCACCGCCACCCCGGTGGTGCGGGGCTTTATCGGCCTGGACGGGGGCTCGACCTCGACCAAGGTGGCGCTGCTCGACGAACACCGCCAGGTGCTGGACAAGGTCTACCAGCTCTCGAAAGGCAACCCCATTCAGGACACCATGGAGGTGCTGGGCGAGCTGCGGCGCAAGGTCGAGGCCACCGGCGCCCGACTGGAGATCCTGGGCGCCGGCACCACCGGCTACGCCAAGGACATCCTGAAAGACGTGCTGCACGCCGACGTGGCGCTGGTCGAGACCGTGGCCCACACCGAGAGCGCCATGCTGTTCTACGACGATCCCCACGTCATCGTCGACGTGGGCGGGCAGGACATCAAGCTCATTGTGCTCAAGGACGGGCGGGTCAAGGACTTCAAGCTCAATACCCAGTGCTCGGCCGGCAACGGTTACTTTCTGCAATCGACGGCCGAGGGTTTTGGCATACCGGTGGAGAAGTACGCCGATCTTGCCTTCTCGGCCGGGGCCATGCCGATCTTCGGTTACGGCTGCGCCGTGTTCATGCAGTCCGATATCGTGAGCTTCCAGCGCCAGGGGTGGCGGGCGGAGGAGATTCTCGCCGGGTTGGCGGCGGTCCTGCCCAAGAACGTGTTTCTCTACGTCGCCGGTATTCCGAACCTGGCCGCGTTGGGCTCGCGGTTCATATTGCAAGGGGGGACGCAGAACAACCTTGCCGCCGTCAAAGCCGAAGTCGACTTCATCCGCTCCAGTTTCCGGGGCGCGGTGGAACCGGAGATCATCGTGCACCAGCACTGCGGCGAGTCGGGCGCCATCGGCGCCGCCGTGGAAGCGCTGCGGCTGTGGAAGCGGGGCCGCGAGACCAGCTTCATCGGGCTCGATGCGGTGGCCAAGATCAGCTACCGCACCACGCGGAACGAGGACACCCGTTGCTACTTCTGCAAGAACAACTGCCTGCGGACGTTTATTGACGTGCAGACGATTAGCGCAGGCCCGGCGTCGCTGCAGTTGGTCGAGCTTCGAGCGGCGCCGGTGAAGACAAAAGTCCCGCTGCAAGACGGCGAGCAGCGCCTCATTATCGCCACCTGCGAAAAGGGCACGGTGGAGGAGCTGGGGGCGATGAAGGACATCAAAGCCGGACTCGACGCGATGCGCGCCGCCAACCCCAACCTGGTCGATCTCGCCGCCCACGAGGCGTTCCGGCTGCGCGAGATCCCGAACGTCGCCGATCCGCCGCCAGCGCCCAAGCGGTGGAGCGTGCAGCGGGAAGCCGACAAGCGCCGCACGCTGCTCGCCGGCGCCCGGGGTTCGGTGCGCATCGGGATTCCGCGCGTGCTCAACACCTATGTCTACGCGCCCTTTTATAACGCCTATCTGCAATCGCTGGGGGTGAAGGGGGAGAACATCGTCTACTCCGACTACACCAGCCCCGAGCTGTACCGCGCGGGCGCGGGACGCGGCGCCATCGATCCCTGTTTTCCCGCCAAGATCGGCATCTCCCACGTTCACGACCTGCTCAGCGTCAAACATGCCAAGAAGCCGCTGGACGCCATCTTCTTCGCCATGGTGGACGTGCTCCACACCGGGCTGAGCCACCTCACCGGCTCCAACGCCTGCCCCACGGTCACGGCCACGCCCGAGACCGCGAAGGCGGCCTTCACCAAGGAGTCGAACCTGTTTGCCGAGGCGGGCGTGCGTTTCCTCGGGCCGGTGCTGAATTTCGCCGACCGGCGCTTATGCGCGCAGCAGATGCGGCAGGCTTTCGAGCCGCTGCTGGGCGTGACCGAGGAGGAGAGCGAGCGCGCCACCGCCGAGGGGTTCGCCGCCCTGGCCGCGTACGAGAGGGAGATGCGCCAGCGCGCCCGCACCACCCTCGACCAGCTCGAGCGCGAGGACCGCATCGGCCTGGTCATGCTGGGCCGCCCCTACCACCACGATCCCGGCCTGAACCACGAGATCCTGGACGAGTTCAGCAAGCTGGGCTACCCGGTTTTTTCCCAGTCGCTGCTGCCGCGGGATCCGGACATGCTGGAACGGCTCTTCGGCGACGAGGTGCGCGCCGGCGTCATTCAAGACGGGCTCGATATCTCCGACGTCTGGAAGTGCTCCTACTCGGCCAGTACCAACGAGAAGATCTGGGCGGCGAAGTTCACCGCCCGGCACCCCAATCTGGTGGCGCTCGAGATGTCGAGCTTCAAGTGCGGCCACGATGCCCCCATCTACGGCGTGATCGAAGGCATCATCGAGCACAGCGGCACGCCCTACTTCTCCTTCAAGGATCTGGACGAGAGCAAACCCACCGGGTCGATCCGGATCCGTGTGGAAACCATCGATTACTTTTTGCGCCGCTACCGGGACGACATCGCCGACCGGCGCCGTGCCCGCGCCCAGGCCGAAGCGGGCGTGGAAGCGCGGCTGGCCGAGCTCGAGCGCGAGCTCGATCAACAAATGGAGCGCCAATTGATGGCTGAAAATGCCGAGGATTTAACCCATGCCTGATGCCACTCCGCCCCCTGCCCACCAGCCCACGCACCGTCTCGACGTCAGCCTGCACGATTTCCTCATGGGCAACGCCGCCGCCGCGCCCAAGTACCAGCCGCCGCCGGTGACGCTGCCGGAACCTGTGTTTCCGCGGTATCCCGATATCCTCGCCACCAGCGCCGAGGACCTCAATACGCCTCCGCACCCCGTACCGCCCGAACGGCACTGGACCAATGCCCAGATCTATCGCACGTTCAAAGGCTGGCTGTTCCCTTACGTGCGCTCGCGCGTGTTGCCGGGCGACTTCCATCCCATCGTGGCGTACCTGTTTACCGAGTGGAAGTGCAACCTCGATTGCCACTACTGCTGGGCGTACAACAACAGCGTCAAGGGCATGACCGAGGCCACCGCGCGCGCCGCCATCGATTGGCTGGCGGAAAAGGGTACGGGGATTTTGGCGCTCATGGGCGGCGAGCCACTGCTGCGGCCGCAGTTTGTCCATAAAGTCATCTATCACGCCGCCAAAAAGGGGATGTGGGTGTATCTGCCCACCAATGGCCGCCTGCTCCGCCCCGAGGTCATCGATTGGCTGGGCGATGCCGGCGTGTCAACCGTTAACCTGGCCGTCGATTCGGTCGAGGTCAAGCCCAGCCTGCCCAAGGCGCTGGCGCCCATCCGAGGCAACTTCGAGTACCTGATCAAGCGCCAGTACCGGTACGGCTTCAGCGTGTTCTTCAATATCAACATCTGCCGCAACAACCTGGACGACGTGAAGATGCTCACCGAGATCGCCCACGACCGCGGCATCTCAACCGATTACCACATCAACGAATCGCCCATGACCGAGCACGGCGACTTCAAGCACCTGGAGCGGAACGAGACCTATATCACCCGCGACGACTGGGAACGCGTCGAGGAGACCATCGACTGGATCATCGCCAAGAACGAGAGTGGCTACAAGATGGTCGACTCGGTGCAGCGGCTGCGGCAGATGAAACGCTTCATGCGCGGCGAGCAGGGCCCATGGTCCTGCCGTGCCGGGCAGAACTCCCTGATCGTCCGCGTGGATGGCACCTTGGCGCCGTGTTTCCCGCTCTACTCCGCCACCCGGGACTGGGGCACGGTGGGGGAGCATAAGTTCGAAGTGCCGCAGCTCAACCAGATGAAAAAGACGTGCAGCCTCACCTGCTTCTCGACGCTGAACCACAACCTGGCCATGGCTTACGACGACGCGCGCGTGATCAAGTATTTTTTCAAGCAGGCGCGGCACGGCTTTCAGGGCGTGACCGGGAGCATGGACCAGAGCTAACGCTGGCCGCGGCCCCGCGGGGTGGCTCGCGCTGACCGTGTAGCGAGGCGTAAGGGGTGGGGCTGCCAGCGGTTTAGGTCCAATGGCCTGAAACCGCCGCCAACATGCGTACGTCCGCCTGCCTCTGAGCAGGGAGTATGGCCGCTTCCGGCATGTTGCTCGCCTCACCCTCCGCCGATGCCTACACCGCGCGCTGGGTCGGGAGCCACGACCCATGGGCGCCGCTTCTCCCGGTCTGGCGCGCCGTCCACCGCCGCTACACGCCCAGCGATCTGGGCAGCGATCCAGCGTGGTGCGAGGGCACCGAGGCGGCCTACCCGGGGGCGGTCAAGCTGCTCACGCTGTTCCGCGGCGGCGAACTCGCGGTGGTGGTGCCATTTTTGCTGCTGCGCTCGCCCATCGATTGTCGTTTGGGCGAGTACAACGTGGTGCGGTTTCGGCCCCGTCTGTTGCTGCCCGCCGGCGAGGAGCCCGCGCTGGGAGGGGATGCCGAGGCCTGGAACAGCGCATTCAGCGCCCTGCTCTCGCCGCCGGCGGCACTTGACTTTGACGTGCTGCGGGTTGCGGCGCCCACGGCCTCGGGGCTCTGGACCTTACTTCAGGGGACATCGTGGCGGCGTCTTGGGCTGTGTCCGTATGAGCCGGCGGCGCCAGTGCTGCATCAGCGCATCGCCATGCCGGAGACGTTCGAGGCTTACGCGGCTAAATTCAGTGCCAAGACCCGGGGCAACCGCAACCGCGAGCTGAAGAACTTGAAGCAGCGTGGGGCGGTCGAGCTCGCCTGCTACCGCGAGGCGGGCGAGATCGAGGTTTTTCTCCAGCAAGCGATGGCGATCTCGCGGCGCAGCTACCAGCATCGTCTATTAAATGCCGGGATGCCGGAGCCGGAACGGCTCCGGCCCCGGCTGGCGGTGGCGGCGCGCGAGGGCTGGCTGCGCAGCTACGTGCTGCGCTGCGGCGGCGCGCCGTGCTCCTACATGCTGGGCTACCAGTATGGGGGCCGGTATCACTATATGGCGGTGGGCTACGATCCCGTCTGGAAGCAGTTCAGCGTGGGCACGGTGCTGCAAATGCTGGTGCTGCAGGAGATGTTTCAGCACGATCCCCCGGAGGTTTTCGACTTTGGCGTGGCCGCGCCGCAGAAGGAGTACTTCGGCAACCAAAGTTTTGAAGAAGCCACGCTGCTGCTGTTCCGCCGCGGGATCTACCCGTGGCTGATCCGGCAGCTCCACCGTGGGAGCCGGCAAGCCACGCAAGCGGCGGCTCAAATCCTGGAACATTACCAGCTCAGAGTGCCGGTGCAGCAGTTCCTGCGCCGCGTGCGGGGCTGCTAAGCCGTAAAATGACCGAGTGACGCAAGCACAACGGGACGCGGCGCGCCGCCGGGGCGAAGGCGCTGCGCCGCCGCCGGGAGGGCGGTGGCGTACCGGCTGGATGAGCCGGTGGCGGCGCTTGCGGCAGCACTTCGGCTTGCGGCACTGGTTCCCGCATATCCCGCTGGCGCTGGCGCAGGCGCTGCTGGGGCTGCTCGTGTTCGAGCTCGCCTATGGTGGCGGCTGGGCGCGGCTGGCGGCGGAGATCCCCGGTGGGCTGACCAATGTACATCCGTCCGGCATCGCCTTTTTGCTGATCGGGGCGGCGCTGGTGCTGATGTCGATTGGGTTGGCGCTCCGTTCCCGGCTGGCGTGGACCATCGCGCTGCTGCTCAACTTCGCGGTGGTGCTGGCCGTCCGGCTGATCCCGCACGCTTCCGCGCCCTGGCTCGTCAATTACGCGGTGGTGTTGCTGGTGGCGCTGGGGTTCGCGCACCGGGCGTTCAGCCGGAGCAGTGTCGCCGCCGGCACCATCTTTGCCATCACCAGCAGCTTGCTGCTGCTGATCTATGCCGTGTTCGGCGCGCTTTACCTCGGCGCACAGTTCAACCCGCCCATCCACGATCTGATTACCGCGTTGTATTACGCGGTGGTGACCATGGGAACGGTCGGATACGGCGACATTGTCGCGCGCACGCCCGACGCCCGGCTGTTCACCATCTCGATCGTGATTTTAGGAATTGCCGTTTTTGCCACCTCGGTCAGCGCCATCGTGGGTCCGCTGGTCAGCGGCAGCCTGAACCGCATCATGAGCCGCAAGGAGAGCCGCATGCACCGTTCGGACCATTTTGTGATCGTCGGCCTGACCGCGCTGGCCTATAACACCTATCGCGAGCTGAAACGCCGCGGCCAGCCGGTGGTGCTGATCGCCCCGCAGGAGCCGCCGGCGGGTGATTTCGACGACGCCGACGTGATCGTGGGCGATGCCAACAATCTCGATATTCTGCGCAAAGCCAACGCCGGCGAGGCGCAAGCGGTGCTGGCGATGCGGGGCGACGATTCCGAGAACGCCTTCATCGTACTCACCGTCAAGGAACTGAAAGGCAAAGCCAAGACCGTGGTGGCGGTCAACGACGCCAAGCACATGGAGCGCATCAAGCTGGTGCAGCCCGACATCATTATTTCGCCGCAGGTGCTGGGCGGTGAGATCCTGGCCATGGTGCTGAGCGGCGAGGAAATCACCGGCGAGTTCGTGATGCAGCGTTTTCTGAACTTCCAGGGTTCCAAGCAGTAGAACATGCGGGTGCTCACGGTCAACACCGGGTCCTCGAGCGTGAAGGCGGCGGTGTATGACTCCGCGCCGGAGTTGCGGGTATTGCAGGCCGCTTCGGCGCGCCAAATCGCTGAACTTGATGGGTTTGTACCGGCGCTGCGCGGCCTGCTGGCCGGCCTTCCCGCCCCCGATGCGGTGGGCCACCGGCTGGTCGTAGGCGGCGAGGCGTGGTGGGCGCCGCGGCTGATCGACGACGCGGCCGTGGCGGCGCTCCAGAAGCTCGCGCCCGAGGCGCCCGATCACCTGCCGCAAGCGCTGGCCGCGCTCGCGATGACGCGGGAGCTGTTTCCCGGCGCGCCCCAGATCGCCTGTTCGGATGCGGCCTTTCACCGCACCCTGCCCGCCGCCGCCTGCGCGATCGCCGTGCCGGCGTGGGCGGGGGTGGAGAAGTACGGCTTCCATGGCATCTCGTGTGAGCACATCGTCTCCGTGCTGAAAGCTGAAAACGCCGCCCGCGGGCGCCTCATCATTGCGCACTTGGGCAACGGCTGCAGTCTGACCGCCGTGCGGGACGGGCGCAGCGTCGAGACCACCATGGGGTTTTCGCCCCTGGGCGGCGTGGTGATGTCAACCCGCAGCGGCGATCTCGATCCCGGCGTGATCGTGCAGATGCTGCGGCGGCGGCCGTCGGGCGCGGCGGAGTTGAACCGCGTGCTCAACCGCGAATCGGGCCTGCTGGCGCTGGCGGGCACGAGCGGCGATATGCAGAAGCTGCTGAGTGACCCCACGCCCGCGGCGGCGGCGGCGGTGGAGGTATTCGTTTATCAAGTGCGGAAGGCGATCGGGGCGCTGGCGGCGGTCCTGGGCGGCTGCGATCTGCTGGTGTTCACCGGCGGCATCGGCGAGAACGCCGCTCCCATCCGCGCCCGCGTGCTCACGGGGATGGAGTGGCTCATTCCCAGCGCGCGCGTCATCGCCGCCGACGAGGACCGCATGATCGCCCGCCACACGTTGGAGGCCCTATGAGTTTTCGCTTTGATCGCCAAATCTCGAGTGCCATGCCGGCCGGCCAGCCACTTGCGGCTGAGGAACTCGCCGCCCTGGACCGCTATTGGCGCGCCGCCAACTACCTCACCATCGGGCAAATCTATTTGCAGGCGAACGCGCTGTTGCGTGAGCCGCTCACGGTGGATCACATCAAGCCGCGCCTGCTGGGTCACTGGGGAACATCCCCGGGGCTGAACTTCATCTACGCCCACCTCAACCGCGCCATACGGCAACGCGATCTCGATGCCATCTTCCTCGCCGGACCCGGCCACGGCGGCCCGGCCGTGGTCGCCAACGTCTGGCTCGAGGGCACGTACTCGGAGATCTACCCCGAAATCACGCGCGACGGCGCGGGGATGCTGCGCCTGTTCCGGCAATTTTCAACCCCGGGCGGCATCCCCAGCCACGTCAGCGTGCCCACGCCGGGCTCGATCCACGAGGGCGGCGAGCTGGGCTACGTGCTGCTGCACGCCTTCGGCGCCGTCTTCGACAACCCCGGCATGGTGGCGGTGGCGGTGGTGGGCGATGGCGAGTTCGAGACGGCCTCGCTCGCCGCGTCCTGGCGGTCCATCGATTTTCTCAACCGGGAGCAGGATGGCGCCGTGCTCCCCATCCTGCATTTGAACGGCTACAAGATCGCCAACCCCACCTTGGCCGCGCGCACGCCGGATGCGCAGTTGTTCGAGTTCTTCGCCGGCCTCGGCTACGAGCCGCACCTGGTCGCAGGGGATGATCCCGAGCGCATGCATCAGGCGTTGGCCGCGACGCTGGAGACGTGTCTGGACCGGCTCGCCGCGCGCCAGGCGTGGCCGGTGATCCTGCTGCGTTCGCCCAAGGGTTGGACCGGGCCCAAGGAGTGGCACGGCGTTCCCATCGAGGGTACGTTCCGCGCCCACCAAGTTCCGCTGGCGGCGGTGCGCTCCGATCCCGCCCAGCTCAAGGCGCTCGAAGACTGGATGCACTCCTACCGCCCGGAGGAGCTGTTCGGCGCCGATGGCGCGCCCGCCACGGACATCGTTGCCCAAGCGCCAGCGGGGGCCCGGCGCATGGGATCCAACCCGCACGCCAATGGGGGACGCCTGCTGCGTCCATTGCGCCTGCCGCCGTGGCGTCCCCATGCGATTGCCGTTCCCGCGCCCGCCACCGAACACCATGAGTCCACGCGGCAGTTGGGACTGTTGCTGCGCGATCTGTTTGCCGAGCACTCGCTCGACCGGAACTTCCGCCTGTTCTGCCCCGACGAGCTGGCGTCGAATCGCCTGGACGCGGTGCTTGAGGCAACCAGCCGGCGCTTCGACCTGCCCATCGTCGCAATCGACGACCACCTCGCGCCCGACGGGCGCGTGCTCGAAGTCCTGAGCGAAAACCTGTGCGAAGGCTGGCTGGAGGGCTACCTGCTCACCGGCCGCCACGGCCTGTTCGTCACCTACGAGGCGTTTGCCATGGTGGCGGCGTCGATGATCGTGCAGCACAGCAAGTGGCTGGAGGCCGCGCGCGCGCTGCCCTGGCGCGCCCCGGTCGCTTCGCTGAATTTGCTGCTCACCTCCACCTGCTGGCGCAACGACCACAACGGCTTCAGCCACCAAGGCCCCGGGTTGATCGATGTGGTCCTGACCATGCGCGGCACCGTCGCCCGCATCTATTTCCCGCCCGATGCCAATTGCCTGCTCGCCATCGCCAGCCACTGCTTCGAGACCCGCAACCGCGTCAACTTAATCGTCATCGACAAGCAGCCGCAGTTGCAGTGGCTGGACGCGGACGCCGCCGCCGGGCATATTCAGCGCGGCGCCTCGGCGTGGGACTGGGCGTCAACGCCCGGCGCCGGCGAGCCCGGCGCCGAGGTGGACGTCGTGCTCGCCGCCTGCGGCGATATCCCCACGCTTGAAATCGTCGCGGCCGCTTGGTGGCTGCGCCATCACGTTCCCGAGCTGCGGCTGCGGGTCGTGAATGTCGCCGACCTGATGTGTCTGTTCCCGCCCGAGGTGCACCCCCACGGCCTAACGCCGGAGTACTTTCTCGGCCTCTTTACCGCCTCCAAGCACGTGGTGTTCGCCTTCCACGGTTTTCAGCGCGCCGTCCATGCGGTCATCCACGGACGCCCGCAGGCGGAGCGTTTCCACGTCCGCGGCTTCCAGGAGCAGGGCACCACCACCACGCCGTTCCAGATGGTGGTGATCAACGGCATGAGCCGCTATCACCTGGCCGCCGAAGCCCTGCGCCGCGCCCTGCGCGCGGGTGAGCGCCAAACCGCGTTGATCGCCCAATGCGAGCTAGCCATCCAGGAGGCCTCCGCCTACGCCCGCGAGCACTTCGAAGACCCGCCCGAAATCAGCAACTGGGTCTGGGCTGCGCCCCACGCCTGAGTGGAAACCCGCAAGCCGGGGGCTTCCGAATCAACCCAGCCGGGTCCGCGCCCAACGCCACTCCGCAGCGGTAGCCAAGGGCCCGTACCTGCACGTCGCCCGCACCGCTTCAGCCACCCCTGGCTCGGGGACGGAGTCGTTTCAGCCGGCAGGCGGCCTTCTTGACCAGGTCGCGCCAGGCCAGTCGCTGCGGGTTGCGGTGAGTCCCGTCAGCGGGGTGGTCTCGGTGCTGTTCAATGTCTGCTGGCAATGATCACCGGGCCGCGATCTGCCGTAAACGTACAATCTTGCAGCATGTGAAGGCATAAAATAGTAACATAAATGTATGCGGACGACATTGGATCTGCCCGATGGCTTGGTCGAGGAGGCGCGGGCCCTGCTGGGATTCAAGTCCAAGACCGACACCATCGTCTTGTCCCTGCGGGAGCTGATCCGGCGGGGGCGCATTGAGGATTTGAAGAAGCTGATCGACGAGGTCGAGCTGAATATCGATATCAATGCCTCGCGCGAACGGCCGTGATCTGTGTCGACACCTCGGTTTGGGTAGCGGCCCAGCGGGGGCGGGTGCCCGAGGTCAGCGCGGAGCTGAAAAGGATCCTCGATGCCGATCTAGTTCTTCTTCCTATCGTGGTTCGGATGGAGCTGCTTGCGGGCGTGGCGCCATCACAACAGGATCGCCTGGCGCGGGATATGCTGTCGCTGCCACTCGCGCTCCCGATGCTGCAGACGTGGCAGCGGATCGAACGATGGTTGTGCGAGTCGGCGGCACAAGGCGTGCGTTTCGGGTTGGTGGATTCGATCATCGCCGCGCTCGCGGCCGAACGCGGCGCACAGGTCTGGAGCCTCGATCACGCCTTCGCCGCCATGGCCGGTCTGGGTTGGATCGAGGTGTACACCCCCGCATAATTAAGTCATGCCGGATGCCCAGCGTGCCAATCTAGCGGCTCCGCCGCCGCCGTGGATGGCGGAGGCGGTGTCGCGCACGCTGCTGCGGGGGCAACTGCTGTGGCGCGCCGGCGATGCGGCGCAGCAGTTCACCTGGATCGAGTCGGGGCTGGCCAAGATTGTTCACACCAGCGCTGCCGGCACCGAGGCCATCTACGGATTGTTTGGACCCGGCGACGATCTGGGATCGGCGGCGGTGCTGGAGCAGGTCCGCTATCCGGCCGATGCGGTGGCATCGAGCACGCGGCTGGTGATCCGGCAAAGCCTGGCGGCGCCGGTGCTGGCCGCCGCCGCCACCGATCTGGTGCTGGGCCAAGCCATGCGGGAATTGCTGCTGCGCCATACCCGGATTCTGCGGCAGACGATCGAAATTTTCAGTGCCGGCGCGGTGCCGCAGCGGCTGGCTACGCTGCTGTTGACGCTGGGCGAGCGTTTCGGGGCGCATCCGGTCCGCGCGGGGCGCTTGTTAGTGCCGCTGCGGCTGTCGCGCGCCGAACTGGCTGCGCTGGTGGGAGCGCGGGTCGAGACCATCATTCGCATCATGAGCCGCTGGCAGCGCGAGGCCCGCGTGGTGACGCTGCCCAGCGGCTTTCTGTTACGGGTGGAGTTGCTGCGGTCGATCGTCCAGAATTGATGCGGCTAGGCGCCGCAGTGCACCGCCACGGCGGGATCGCCGCTGACGCGGCAGTGCAGCACGACCAGTTCCAGGTCTTCGGTGGCGTCCAGGGAGTGGAGCACGTTGGGGCGCATGTCCACCACCACGCCGGGTTGCAGGGCGACGGGGTTGCCGGCAACCACGAAAGTGCCGCGGCCGCGGATCACGGTCGCGAACACGTCGACGGTGGCCGAGTGGGACGGCACCCCATGGCCGGCAGCGATCTTCAGGCGTACGGCTTTGACCCCAACACGTTCAAAGATGACTTCCTTGCTGACGGGGGCTGAGACTGCGAGCGGTTGAGCAGCGGTGGTGGGCATGTGATTTCCTTCCGGGACTTTACTTTTGGTAGTGTTGCGCGTTGATCTCGGCGAAGTTCGCCCACTTCTCCGGCAGATCGTCGAGCGCGAAGATGGCCGAGACCGGGCACACCGGCACGCAGGCGCCGCAGTCGATGCACTCGGCGGGATCAATGTAGAGTTGGGTGGCCCCGTCGAACTCGCCTTCGTTCTTGCGGGGGTGGATGCAATCAACCGGGCACGCATCAACGCAGGCGGAATCTTTCACGCCGATGCAGGGTTCCGCAATTACATAAGCCATGGCGTGATTATGGGCACCATCGCGGGAGGCTGGCGATGACGAAAGTCATGTTTGCATTCAGGGGATAATGACGTCAGGAGGGTCGCCGCATGTCGCTACGGCCGGTGAAGCGCATTATCAAGTCGAAGCCGACGATGGAGGGCGCGGGGGTGCATCTGCGCCGCGCCTTCGGCTTTGGAAATACGGGTGAGTTCGATCCCTTTCTCCTGCTCGACGATTTCCGCAACGATATTCCCGAGGATTACCTCGCCGGGTTCCCCTGGCATCCGCACCGCGGCATCGAGACCATCACCTACGTGCTGGCGGGCACGGTCGAGCACGGCGACAGCATGGGCAACCGCGGCGCGATCGCGCCCGGCGACGTGCAGTGGATGACCGCCGGCAGCGGCATCATCCACCAGGAGATGCCCAAGGGCGACGCCACCGGGCGCATGCACGGCTTCCAACTCTGGGCCAACCTGCCCTCGGCGCTGAAAATGACCAAGCCGCGGTACCAGGAGGTGAAATCGGGTGAGATTCCCGAGGTCACCGACGACGATGGGACCCAGGTGCGCATCGTCAGCGGCGAGTTCTGGGGCAAGCGCGGCCCGGTCGAAGGCGTGGCCGCCGATCCGGTTTATCTCGATGTCACGGTGCCGCCGGGGCGGCGCAAAGTCCTGCCGGTCGAGGTCACGCGCCACGCGTTCGCTTACGTGTTCTCCGGCCAGGGCAAGTTCTGCAACGCCTCGGGGCCGCTCGCGGTCCCCACCGAGGGGGTAGGATGGCTGCCAGGCGGCGTGGCCACGCCACCGCCGGCGGAGGTTGACAACCGCTCGCTGGTGCTGTTTGACCGGGGCGATGAGCTGCAGGTCGAAGCGGGCGAGGACGGCATCCGGTTTCTGCTCGTCTCCGGTAAGCCGCTGGAGGAGCCCGTCGCCTGGTACGGTCCCATCGTGATGAACTCGCAGCAGCAGCTCCGCGACGCGTTCGAGGACCTGGAGCGGGGGACCTTCATTAAGAGCTAGGCCGCATTATGCTGGTCACGATCTGGCTGTTGTGCGGCGTCGCCGCGGCGGTGGTGGCGAGCAACCGCGGCGCCAACGGCTGCCTGTGGTTTGCCTTGGGCATCGTGCTGGGGCCGATCGGTTTCGCTCTCGCCTTCGCCACCGGCCAGCCCTGCCCCTACTGCGCCAGCAGGATCAGTACCCAAGCCGCCATTTGCCCGCGCTGCGGCCGTCCGCTGGCGGAGCCCAAGCCGGTGGGGCCGCGGGTGGAATCGAAGCCGCGCTTCTGCAATCGGTGCGGCGCGCCCCACGGCCCCGACACCCGCTTCTGCCCAGGCTGCGGCCAGAAGCTGTCTTCGCCCGAGCTCGACCCCGGCTGATTAACGAAGCTGATTAACGAACCTTTTGGCCATGCGGCGTCTGGCCGGGGGCGAGGAACGTCTTCACCAGGTCACCCTCGCCGCACACGCACATTCCGGGGAAGCGTTTATACCAGGGGCCTTCTGGAACCTCGGGCTCGGTATCGAGCCATTGCGAGAGCAAGCGGAGTTGATCAGAGCCAATGGCCCGCGATTGCACGCGGTCGAGCAAGTGCCGGAACAGGGCGGGTGGAATGCGCTGGCGCCGAATTCTGGGCAAGTGCGTGTCCTAGATGCCGTAAAAGCCACGCGTGATCCGCTCCTTGAGGCGCGCCGCGGCGACAGGGTCGGAGGCCGCTGCGAGTTCCTTGGCGAGCACGCCCAGTTCGCCGGGGCTGAGCCGGTTGCCCCGGCCCTCGATTGCGGCGAGCTCGGGGGTTTCGAGCGCGACCTGCTCACCAGTGGCTTTGTGTGCGACCACGCGACTGCCGGTGAGCGCCTGGCGAACGAACCAATGGTAGACGGCGAGCGCGTTTTTAATGACGTCGGTACGCTTGGCGCCGGTGAGTTCCGCCACTTGGTCCACCAGCGCCATTTCGGCCGCAGTGAGCACCGGCTGCAATCGTGGGGAACTCATAATCGACTCGCCTCAGCTCATATTTTACACCACAATGTGCATACCCCCGGTCAGGCGCGCAGCTCGTCAGGCTGCCAGTCGCGGATGAGGGCTTTGATCGCCGGTTTGCTCCGGTAGCCTTCGTTCAGCACCTTGGCGGTGAGCGCCGGGAGCTCGGCGTCGCTGGCGAAGCGGAGTGCGATCATCTGGGCGAGCGAGAGTTCGGCGATGCGCGGCCGCATCTCGGGCGGCAGCACCTCCTGCAGGCGCAGCCGCATCTCCAGCCGGATCACCCGGTCCTGCACCGTCAGCGCGAAGCGGCGGGCGTAGCCGGCGATCAGAAACAGCGCCACCGCCAGCAGCGCTGTTTCGCCCGCTTCCCAGGAGGGCCGCGCGGCCAGGCGCGCGATGGTCCAGATGAGGTTGATCAACAGCAGAATGAGCGCGGTGATGTATCCCCGCACGATGCGCACATGGTTGTCGAGATTTTGTAGCTTGGCCATGGACCTAGCTTACTCGGTGTGCCATTGACTTAAGGGTGTTTCGGGCATAGCATCCCGGCTAGGGTGATCTCGGGAGGGATGAATGATCGCACGCCGCCGCTTTTTGCAAACCGTGGGTGGGGGCGCGCTGGCGGGCGCGGGATTGAGCGTTGGCTTGGGTGCAGGCGTGGCTCCGCTGGCCGCCACGGCGCAAGTTGATGCCACGGCTGATGCCGCCAAGATGCCGCGCTTATTGGTGGGCTGCTGCGCCTACTCCTACCGGCAGGCGCTCACCCATGGCCAGATGACGTTCGAGGACTTCATTCGCAAGGCGGTCGAACTGCGCCTCGACGGCGTGGACATGACGGTCTATTACCTCAAGTCCACCGATCCGGCCTATCTCGCCAGCCTGCGCTACCTCGCCTACGCCAACGCGGTGCCGTTCTCCGGCGTGGCCTGCGGCTCCAGCATGGTGCAGGCGACCGCGGACAAACGCGCTGCCGTTCTGGCCGACATTAAAAAGTGGATCGATGTGACCGACCAGCTCGGCGCCTCCCATTTGCGCGTGTTTGCCGGAAGCCTGCCCCGTGGCGCCTCGCCCTCTGAGGCCACCGGATGGGTGGTCGAAGCCATGAAAGCCGCCTGCGATTATGCCGCGCCCAAGGGCATCCGGTTGGGCATGGAGGACCATGTTGGCGTCTCCCAGAACGCCGATGTCTGCCTGGAGGTCATGCACCGCGTGAACTCGCCCTACGCCGGCATCAACCTCGATATCACCCACTTCAAACCCACGCCGGCCGCGGATCCTTACGCCCAGATCGCTGCCTGCCTGCCCTACGCCACCGTCTCCCACATCCGGCCGCTGTTCGATGACGGCACCCCCATCGACCTGGACCGTGTCTGGCAGATGTACGCGAATGCCGGGCACAAGGGGTATATGTCGATCGAGTACGAACCGCCCCCGGGCAGCGAGCCCGCCGAGACCGGCGTGCCCAAGCTCGTCACCCAGGTGCGGGCGCTGTGCCAGAAGTACTCGACGGTGTGAACTAGCGCAGGGGCAGGTGCAGCACGAGGTGCAGGAACGGCTGCGGGTAGACGCCAATGCACACCAGGGCGATCAGCAGTATGGCGAGAACCCAGCCGTCGGTGCGGGCGATGGGGCGCCAGAGCGCAACCGCAGCGGGTTCGGCGCTGGGCGAAGTTTCCGGTGCAGCGCACAGCGCCACCACGATGCGCAGGTAGTAGAACAGTCCCACCACGCTGGTGATGACCAGGATGAGCAATAAGGCCCAGAGCAGCGCCGAGGCGCCGGCGGCGACGATATAGAACTTGGCGATGAAGCCGGCGGTGAGCGGGATACCGGCGAGGGAGAGCAGCATGGCGATGAACACCAGCGCCAGGCCGGGGCGGCGCCAGAACAAGCCGCGGTAGTCGGCGATGGTGTCGGGTTCGC
>JANWJU010000139.1 GCA_025451775.1 Terriglobales bacterium | reverse complement strand
TCTTGACGCCATCCCCCACGCGCGTCACGGCCAAGCTGGCGCGATCCACGCAACTGTTGGCCTGGATCTCGACCCGGCTGCCGATCTCAACCGTACCCACCTGCGGGATTTTGGCTTGCGTACCATCATCGCGCCGGGCAAATCCAAAACCATCGCCTCCAAGGACCACCCCCGGCTGCAAGGTGACATCATCGCCGAGCCGCGTGCTTTCGCGCACCACCACGTGGGCGTGCGCCGTCAGCCGGTCGCCGGCCTGAACCCCGGGGTAGAGCACCACGTGGGGATGCAGCACCGCCCCATCGCCCAGGCGGCAATCCGCCCCGATCGCCACAAATGCCCCCACATAGCAGTTTCTGCCTAGGACCGCGCTGGGGTCGATGCTGGCACTGGGATGAATGCCGGGCGAGGGGCGCCAGGGAGGGCGTAACAGTTCCGCGGCCCGGGCCATGGCCAAGTCCGGCCGGGCGACATGCACCCAAGCCAGGGGGGCCAGCGGCGGTTGCCGCTGCCACGGGGTCATCCCTGGGCCCAACAGGAGCGCGCCCGCGCGCGTGGCTTGGGCCGCCGCCATCCAGCGCCGGTCACTGATAAAAGAAACATCCTGCGGCCCTGCTTCCTTCAGCCCAGCCACGCCGGTGAGCACCATCTCCGGATCGCCTTCGACCTCGCCATCCACGTGGCGCGCCAACTCCTTGAGTGTCATCCTTTGCCCTTAATCCTCTCGTCCGCTACTTCACCAAACAATTGGAACTGCGTCGGAGGCGCGCGGCGCGACCGTCCCGGCCGCACCACCTCGACCGGTTCGATGTGCTCCAACGCCCCGCGGGGAATGAATACCCGCTGGACGTTGGCCGCCGCGTGGAGCGGCGTGAGCCAGACGCCTTGAGCCAAATCCAGCAAATCGGAGGCCAGAATGCCGTCCCAGCGGGTGTGCTCGCGGCTGCGCACCCGCACCCAAAGCCCGGGCAGGCGCGCCCCCGAGCGCGGGCCCGTCCAACTCCCGGCGAGGGTGCGGGCGGACTCGAAGGCGGAGACAAAAAACACCGCCAAGACCTCGTCCAGGGCGATCTCCAGCGATTGGCCTGCGTCGGTCAGCATGTGCAGCCGCGGATCGATCGCGGGCGCCGATGCCGCCGCCGGTAGCGCGGCCGGGGTCAGCGCGGACGCCGCCAGAAATCCGGCCACCTCCGTATTGGAACCAGATCCACGGAGGCGCACCACGACTTTCTTGAGCGATGACTGTTGCAGGGCCAGACTCCGTCTCAGGGTTGCGCCTAGCGCATACCGCCCAACTTTAGTATGATTCGCTTGGGAAGGTTCCAGGTTTTTATTTAACTTATTCTGATTCAGTCACTTAGAGTGTACCTGGGCTCCTCGGATCCGCATGCCACGTCCCGCCATTCCGCCCGCGATCAACGCCTTTTTGGCTTACCTGCGCGCTGAGAAAGGTTTGGCGGCGCATACCCTCACCGCCTACGGCCGGGATCTGGACAAATTTTGGGCGTGGTGCCAGCACAGCCATCTGGGGCTGGCGGAGTGCCGCCGGCAGCAGATTCAAGACTTCCTGCTCTCGCTCTACGCCTCCGGACTGGGCGCTCGCAGCGTCGCCCGTACACTGGTCGCGGTGCGGGGCCTCTATCGATATTTGCTGCGGGAGGGGCAGCTGAGCGCAGATCCCACCGCAGCGGTGCAGGCGCCGGCCTTCGCCCAGCCCATGCCGCGGGTCTTGTCGCCCGCCGAGGCGCAACGCGTGCTGGCGGCGCCGGGGGCTCACGCCGAGGCTGCGGAGGCGCCGCAGCATTTCGCGGTGGGGCCGCGGGAGCGCGCTTTGCGCGGGCGCGATGCGGCGCTGTTGCAATTGCTCTACGCCAGCGGGCTGCGGGTTTCGGAGCTGGCCGGATTGCGGCTCGGCGATCTCGACCTGGAGGCGGGCATCGTGCGCTGCACCGGTAAAGGCGATAAGCAACGTCTGGTGCCGGTCCATCGCGTGGCCCAAAAAGCGTTGCGGCGCTATCTGCAGCGGGACCGTGCGGCGTTAACGCGTGCGTGCCCGCTGACGCCGTTTTTATTTCCCAACGGGCGCGGTGGCCGGCTCACGCGCCAGGCGCTGTGGAAGCGCTTGCGGGCCTACGGCACGGCGGCGCAGCTGCGCCAGCCCCTGTATCCGCATCTGTTGCGGCACAGTTTTGCCACCCATCTGCTGGAAGGCGGCGCCGATCTGCGCAGCCTGCAGGCGATGCTGGGCCACGCCGACATTCAAACCACGCAAATTTACACCCACGTGGTCACCGGACGGATGCAGGAGGTCTATCGGGCGCATCACCCCCGCGCCTGATTGCACACTATGGCGGATTACAAGTTTCTGCTGGAAACGCGCTTGAGCCAGGATCAACAGCTCACGTTGCAGATGATTGAACGCCTGAGCCTCGCCGCCGCCGGCCCCCGCCGCGGCGCCCGCCTGAACCTTTATCTGACTGGAGGTTCGATGCGCGACCTGGTGGCCGGCCAGCCCGTGCGCTCGCTCGAGATCACCACCGAAGGCGATCCGGTGCCGCTGGCGGCGGCGCTGCGCCAGGCGGGCGCTGAGCGCCTGGACACGCCCGAGGCCCCGCGCGGGGTGCGCTTCCTGTACCGCGGCGTGCGGGTGCGGATGGCGGCGGCGCGGACCGCCGCCGGTCCGGCCACGATCATGGAAGCCCTGCGCCACCGCGGCTTGACGCTGAATTCGATCGGGCTGTCGCTCAATGCCGGCTCCCGCGGTCTGCCGCTCGATCCCACCAACGGGATTGGCGACATCGAGGCGCGGCTCGTCCGCATGAATGACGCCTACGTATTTTACGAGAACCCCATTGTCCTGCTGCGCGCGGTGCGGTTGCAGGTGAGGTTGGAGTTCACGCTGGAGGAACGCACGGCGGCGCGCATGGCCACAGCGCAGGAGGGCAATTATCTGGAACGGGCGACTCCCGCGGCGCGGGGGTCGGAGTTGACGGCCATCGCCTATCAACCCGGCATCGCCACCTTGCTGCGGGCGCTGGAGGCGGGCCGCTGGTTGGAACCGGCGTTCGGCAAGGGTGTGCAGTGCAGCAAGATGCAACTGCACGCGCTGGCGCGGCTGCCGGAGGTGGTCGAGGCGTGGCAGCAACTCGGCCTGACCATCGATTCCGGGCTGCCGGCGCTGGCGCTGATGCTCGGCCAACTCGCCCCCGCGGACCAGAACCGGCTCACCCGCTGGCTGCCGGACCAGCATCTCAGGGAATGGAAAAAACTCTTTGCCGCGGCGCGCAGCTTTGAGGCGCTCTGGCTGAAAAACGCCGGCTCCGCCAGCGGCGATTGGCTGCGGCGTGGTCAGGAGATCATCGAAAAAGTGGCGCCGGAGGCGGTGGTGTTCGCCAGCCTGGGACCACAGAACGCGAAGGCAGGGAAGCGGCTGGGAGAGTTTCAAACCGCCGGGCAGCAGGCGCGCGCCCGCATTCCCTTGAGCCTATTGCGCGGTCTCGGGCTGGCGCCGGGCTCGCTGCGGGCGGAAGAGGTTGTCCGGCCCTTGTACCGCCGCCTGTTGGGGGGGGAGGGGCTGAGCGACGCCGAGATCGCCGCCGTCCTGCGGGCGGCGGCGACGGAGCCCAGCCGGCCACCCGCGGCAGGCGCGCCCGGCCGGGCCGCACGCGCCCCGCGCGCGGCGGTGAAAGCGCCGGCCAAGAGCCGCCGTCCGGCGTCCACCTCCACCTCCTCGAGGGCCTCCGTGGCCGCGCGCAAGCGCAAAAAATAGCGGCAGCGGTGGCATAATCGAATCCGGCGGCGTTGCCGCTGCTTGGGCCACGCCGGTGCCCGGCGTGGCGCTCGGCCCCAAACCGCCCATGGACCCTTTCGTTCATCTTCACGTTCACTCCGATTACTCCCTGCTGGACGGCGCCTGCGACGTCACCCGCCTGGTCGAGCGGGCCAAGGCGCAAGGCATGAGCGCGGTGGCGCTCACCGACCATGGCAACCTGTTTGGCGCCTGGAGCTTCCACGCCGCCGCCCGCGCCGCCGGCATCAAGCCCATCCTGGGGTGCGAGCTCTACGTCTGCAAAAACGCCGACCACCGCGCTCCCCCCGAGGGCGACAGCTACAACCACCTGATCGCGCTGTGCGAGAACGACACCGGCTACCGCAATCTGGTTAAAATCGTCTCGGAAGCGAGCCTGCACGGGTTTTACTACAAACCCCGCATCAGCAAGCAATTCCTGGCCGAACACAGCGAGGGCATCATCGCCCTTTCCGCCTGTTTGAAAGGGGAAGTGCAAGAGGAGCTGATGCGGGAAGCGCCCGAGCGCGCCCGCGCCGCCGCCACCGGGTTCCGGGACATCTTTGGCCCCGACCGGTTCTTCCTCGAGATCCAAGACCAGGGGCTGGAGCAGGAGCACCGCATTAAGGATGGGCTGCTCGAACTCTCGCGCAGCCTCGACATTCCGCTGGTGGCCACCAACGATTGCCACTACCTGAACGCTGACGACGCCCGCATGCACGATGTGCTGCTGTGCATCCAGACCGGCAAGCGCGTTAACGATACCCAGCGCATGCGCTTCGGCAGCGACCAGTTCTTTCTGAAAAGCGGCGCGCAGATGCTGAGCGTCTTCAGCGGCGTGGAAGAGGCCGTGCGCCGCACCGCCGCCATCGCCGAACGCTGCGACGTGCACCTGTCCCAGGTGAAGGATCCGTTTCCAGCCTTCGACGTGCCGGCCGGATCGAGCTTGGACGATTACTTTGAACAATGCGCCCGCGCCGGGATGGCGGCGCGCGACCCCTGGATCGAAACCCGCCGCCAAGCGGGCAAAACCCGCTACCCGCGGGCGGCGTACCAGGAGCGGCTGGACCGGGAAATCGGCGTCATCCGGAACATGCACTATTCCGGGTACTTTCTCATCGTGTGGGACTTCGTGCGCTTCGCCCGCGAGCAGGGCATTCCGGTGGGACCGGGGCGCGGCTCGGCGGCGGGCAGCCTGGTGTCGTATGCGCTCGGCATTACCGACCTCGACCCGCTGGAGCACGAACTGCTGTTCGAGCGCTTTCTCAACCCCGAGCGGGTTTCCATGCCCGATATCGACATCGATTTCTGCATGCACCGCCGGGGCGAGGTGATCGACTACGTCACCGCTAAATATGGCCGGGAGAACGTTTCCCAGATCATCACCTTCGGCACCATGGCGGCGAAGGCGGCGATCAAGGATGTCGGGCGCGCGCTCGATCTGCCCTATGGCGAGGTGGACCGGATCGCCAAATTGGTGCCCAACCAGCTCAATATCACTCTGGCGGGAGCGCTGGAGCAATCCCTGCCGTTGCGCCAGTTGGTCGAAAGCGATGCGCGGGTGCGCGAGGTGCTGGAGGTGGCGCAGAAGGTCGAGGGGCTGTGCCGCCATGCCGGCATGCACGCCGCCGGCGTGGTGATAGCGCCGCGTCCGCTCACCGAGTTGGTACCGCTATTCAAGACCAACCGGGACGAAATCGTGACCCAGTTCGACATGACCGGCCTGGAGAAGCTGGGTCTGCTCAAGATGGATTTCCTGGGCCTGACCACGCTGACCATCCTCGACGACGCGGTCAAGATGATCGCCGCCAACCAGGGCGTCCAGCTGGATCTGGCGCGGCTGCCGGAGGAGGATGAGGCCGCCTACGAGCTGTTCTGCAAAGGGCAGACGGATGCCATTTTCCAGTTTGAATCGGCGGGCATGCGCGACATCCTGCGGCGCTACCGGCCCAGCCGCTTGAGCGATCTCACCGCCCTCAACGCCCTCTACCGCCCGGGGCCGATCCAAGGCGGGATGATTGACGATTTCATCGACCGCAAGCTGGGCCGCAAACCCATCGCCTACGCGCTGCCGGAGTTGGAGCCCATCCTGCGCGAGACCTACGGCGTGTTTGTCTACCAGGAACAGGTGATGCAGGCCGCCAACCACCTCGCCGGCTACTCGCTGGGGCAGGCCGACATTCTGCGCAAGGCGATGGGCAAGAAGCAGATGGAGGAGATGGACCGGCAGCGCACCCGCTTCGTGGAGGGCGCCCGCGCCCGGGGCCTGGACGCCAAGGCGGTGGAGCGGGTCTTCGACCTGATGGCGCAGTTCGCCGGCTACGGCTTCAACAAGAGCCACGCCGCCGCCTACGCCTGGGTGGCGTACCAGACCGCCTACCTCAAGGCCCATTATCCGGTCGAGTTCATGGCCGCGGTGCTCAACGCCAGCATGGCCTCCACCGATGCCATGGTGAAGTACATCAAGGCCTGCCGTGAGCTCGGCGTGCGCGTCGACGCCCCGGATATCAACATTAGCCAGGCCGGATTTACGCCGCGCGGCGAGGTGATCCGCTTTGGCTTGAACGCGGTCAAGCACGTGGGCGAAACCACCGTGCAGGCGATTGTGGGTGCCCGCCAGCAGCGGCCCTTCACCGACCTCTATGACTTCTGCGAGCGCGCCAGCGGTCAGGGCAAGGGCCTCAATAAGCGCGTGCTGGAGAGCCTCATCAAAAGCGGCGCGATGGACGCCTGGGGATCGCGGGCGGCGCTCGCCGCCCGCGCCGAGCGCGGCCTCGATCAGGCGCAGAAGGCCGAGCGGGAACGGCAACAGGGCCAGCATGGCCTGTTTTTGGATTTCGCCACCACCCCCGCGCCGCCGCCCGCCCCCGTGGCCGACGTGGCGGAGTGGGATGAAGAGACCCGGCTCAACGGCGAAAAAGAAGTCTTGGGCTATTTTGTCAGCGGCCATCCCCTGGACCGTTTCGCCGACCGGCTCGCCGATCTGGGCGTGGTGGCGCTCGATGCGGTCGACGCTGCCGCCGGCCACAAAGACGAGATCGCCGTGGCCGGCATCCTCTCGCAAGTGCAGATCAAGCGCAGCAAAAAGGGCGAAGCCTGGGCTGCCGCGGTGATCGAGGACACCACCGGGCGGCGCGAACTGCTGTGCTTTGCCGAAGCCTACCGCCGCCTGGAGAGCCAACTGCGGCTGACGGCCCCGGTGCTGGCGCGGGTGCGCGTGCTGGCCGAGGAGGAGGCCCAGGCCAAGCTGCAATTAATCGATCTCTGCGATCTGGCGGGCGCGCCCGTGACCCCGCCACAGGCACTACGGTTGCGAGTCGCGCTGGACCGGATGCCCAGCTCGGCCGCCGACGATCTGGCGGCCTTGCTCGCCACCCCCTCCGGATCCGCTAAAATACATCTGCATGCCTTCTCCGAACGGGAAGGCTTTGAGCAGATCTTGGAGATCGAACCCGGCGTGGCCGGTGGCATCGCGTTCCGGCGCGGACTGGAAGCGGTCTGCGGTCCGGGGTCGGTGCGAACGGTGGGGTGAGGGAAGCCATGGGCGACACCAAACAAGGCGGAGACCAGAGCGCAGGACCAGCCGGGAGCGGGGAGGTGGCCGAGGGGGCTGCGGCTGCACCGCCAGCGGGCCCGGTACCGCTGCCCGATGGCGACTGCGAGGCGTGGCAACGGGTCGAGCTGGCACGCCATCCGCAACGCCCCAACTTTTTGGATTGGCTGCAGGCGTTGTGCACCGACTTCAGCGAATTGCACGGCGACCGGCGCTTTGGCGATGATCCCGCCATTGTGGCCGGGCTGGCGCAGTTTCGCGGCCGCGAGGTCATGGTCGTCGGCCAGCACAAGGGGCGGGAGATCAAGGACAAGATCCGGCGCAACTTTGGGATGCCGCAGCCGGAAGGATACCGCAAGGCGATGCGCCTGATGCGCTTGGCGGAGAAGTTCAATCGCCCCATCCTCTGCTTTGTCGATACCAACGGCGCCTATCCCGGCATCGAGGCCGAGGAACGCGGCCAAGCCGAAGCCATCGCCTTCAACTTGCGGGAGATGGCGCGGCTGCGTGTCCCGGTCATCGCCACCGTCACCGGCGAAGGTGGCAGCGGCGGCGCCTTGGCCATCGCCGTGGGCAACCGGGTCTTGATGATGGAAAACGCGGTCTACTCGGTCATCACGCCCGAGGGCTGCGCCTCGATCACCTGGCGCGATCCCATGATGAAGGCGCGCGCCGCCCGCGCCCTTAAGCCCACCGCGCCGGAGATGCTGCGCCTGGGCTTGATCGATGAGGTCGTGGCCGAACCCGCCGGCGGCGCCCACCTCGATCCCGCCGCCGCGGCCATCTTGCTGGGGGACGCGTTGGGCCGCCACCTGGACGAATTGCAGCAGCTCAACCCCGAGCAGTTGTGCGCTCACCGCTACCAACGGCTCCGGGCCTTAGGCGGGTTCTTCTCTCCTTCCGCCTAAAAAAGGCCCTTCGGCGCTTGCCCCGCCGTCCCCGTTCCAGCCAGCCTGGTGGACATGGTGGAGGAGCGAACCTTGACCACTGCAGTGGCGTCCGCGGTGCTGCAGTGGCAGCGGCAAGCACCGCAGTGGTCTCGGCTGCACTGGTCGCCACACGCTGACCGCGTGCCGCCGCTCCCGCCTCCCGCCGACTTTGAATGGCAGTTGCTCCAGGCTCTAACGCGGGCGGAGTCCAACTGCCGAAAGCAGGGCGAGGCTGCGGCGGCTCGGCTCGAGATGGGCCGCCATGGCGATCACATTCAGGTCACACTCTCGTGTCTCAACGAGTGCTGGAACTGGGCATTCGCCTGTCGACCCGAGCTTGGTGGCCAACCCCGGACTCGGGTCAAACGCCAGGTCGTTCTCCCCGCGACGGCGCCGCCGATCCCGCGCCCGTGGGACGAGACCGAGCTCTACGATCCAGTCTGTGTCCTGAGTTGTAACCCTTCCACGATCGAGATGATCCGGTCGCTGCTTTGCCGCTTGCCTTGCCGGCGCCTTTGGCACACCACCTCCGGTCGCCTTGCCCAGGCGTGGCTGGCAGCCCACCCGCGTTGCCCACTCTGGCTCAATGATCGCCCTGACGGTCTGGCCATCGCCGACCCCGCCGCTCTCCCCGGCACGCCATCCGTCTCTGTTGCGCCCCCGCTGACCACCACGCCGATCTGGCTGGCCGCGCGCAAAATCTACCCGTGGCCACCGGGAACAAATTACTAAGCCTATGGTTTTGCGAACGTTAAAGTTTGGCCGATCGATTGCAAAGTATTAAGCAGACGAAGTGGCGCAACCTGGAAAGGGGTCCGGATTGAAAGCAAAATCCGGACCCCTTTCCATTTTTGGCGCGGGCACCCGGCTTCGCCGCCCGCTTGGCCCGCGGTGCGTCGCGGGGGCCCCTACGCCCCGCTCGTGCGCCGCGGGCCCCTCCGTCTCAGCGCTACGGCACTTGGCTTCGCCGCCCGCTTGGCCCGCGGTGCGTCGCGGGGGCCCAAGCCCGGCTCGTGCGCCGCGGGCGCTCCTGGGCCGAGTGGCTCGCCCCGTTTTGCTGGGTCGCTCCGGCTGCTACCCCTGCGCTGCGCGCTGGGGACCCCGGCGCTGGTCGCTGGCGGGCGGGCTTCAACTGACGGCAGCGGGCGCCCACTCTTGTGGCGCTTTCAAGCTGCCTCGAAAGGCCAACCGCGCCTCTGCTGCCTAACAGCTAACAGCTGATAGCTAATAGCTAGTGCTTCAGGATCGACTGCAGCAGGTCCGTCTTCATCAGCGTGGCCAAGCTGGATTCGGGCGTTGAAACCTGCAGGAAAGCGTTGTTGCCGGCCGAGTCCACCTGGACCTCGTTAAGGATGGCCTTGGCTTCTGGATTTTTCTCCTGGTGGGAGCGGAGCGCAATGGCGGCGTTCATGCCGGTCGAGACGGCTGCGGCGCTGAGCGCGTCGGTGGTCATCAGTTCCAGGTTGACCTGCACCTGATTTTGAAACGCGATGGTGTAGCGGGCGCCATTGAAGTGTTGATCGATTATGCTGGGATCGATGGGCCCGGTCGAGCCGGCGATCAGGGAGCCCACCATGGTGCGCGAGCCTTGCGCATCAACCACGCTCCAGACGTCGCTGGTTTGGGTACCGGCGATCAGATCGGCCAAGGCCTCGTTCTGGCCAATGTTGGTGCCGCCCTGTTGGGTCGCAATGGCCTGCTCGATGGCCGCGCGGGAACCAAAGATCAGCGTCGCCGGATCGGCCATGAAAAAGGATAAACCGCTGGAATCGTAGACGTCCACGCCATCGATCTGCGGCGGGTTGGGCTGCTTGGCCGTTTTCTGGTAAAACTTGGAGAAGTTCAGGTCACTCAAGTTGCCTTCGGCGATGCCGATCAGGCCAATGCCCTTTTTGCTTTGAAAGGTGGCAAAGGTCAGACGGTTCAAATCCGAGGCCGGCTGGATGCCGCCACGCGTCAACAAGGCTTCGAGACCCTGCACCTGGGTGGGCAGAACCTGCTTTTCAAGTTGTTCTGCCAGCGGATCGCTGGCGAGCCGGTGATAGTCGATGGAAATCACCTGAATCGTGCTGGAGGGCATCACCGACTGCGCGGCGCCGCCGAGTTGTGCGGCAGCGGCGGAGAGCGCCAGGGCGCTGGCGAGAGCAGGAACGAGGGCAAAGCGGCGGAGGGAAAAAGGCATAGACGCTCCAATTGACGCTCCAGGGGAGAGTACAAATCTGGTTCTTATATTACCAGCTTGCACGCAGCTCGCCATTGCAAGGCGGCTAAGAGAAACGGGCGCACCCCCCGGAATGGAAGGTGCGCCCGTTCTCCAGAAGGCGGCGGCATCAGCCGGGCGCCCGTGCTAGTCCACCTAGTTGACGGTTAGCGTGGCGGGGGTGCTGTGGCTCACCTTGCCCGAGGTACCAACAAACGTCAGCGTGTAGTTGCCCGCCGCCGTGCCGGGATTGGAGCTGGCGCCGCCGCATCCGGCCGCCACCAACGCCCAGCCCAGGAGCAGCGCTGCGCCGGCCCATCCCAAACGGCGGCGGGCACCGCCGAGCGTCTTGGCGAGGGCGGCGGCGAGGGTGCCCAACAGGCCGAGGGCCAAGCCGGTGAGCAGAACCCAGGTCCACGGCCCCGAGGGCAGCGTGGGACCAGAAACCGGCGGGACCAACGCTGGCCGCACCGTGGTGGTGACCGTGAATGAGGCGGTCGAAGGGCTGGTGCCGTTCATGGTCAGCGAGGTCGGCGATGCCGTGCAGGTGCTGTTCGGGGGCAGGGGATTGCCGGTACAGGTGAGCGCCACCACGCCGGTGTAGCCAGCCGCCGGCGTCAACTCCACCGAGAAGGCAGCACTGGAGCCGGCGGTCACCACCGCGCCGGTGGCGGGCGTCACGGCGATGGTGAAATCGCCACCCGAACCCTCCAGCGGCAGCGACTGCGGGCTGGCGGGCGAATTGTCGGTGACCACCAGCGTACCGTTCTGGCTACCGGCTGCCGTGGGCGTAAACACCACGTTGATGGTGCAGGAGGAGGTGGGCTGCAAGGTTGAGCTATTGGCGCTGCAGTTATCGGTTTCCGTGTAGGGGCCGGTGGTGGCGATTTTCGAAATGACCAGCGGCTTCTCGCCGCGGTTGGCGAACACCACCGCCTCCGACGAACTGGCCACGCCTGTGGCCTGCGCCGGGAACCCCAACGCCGTGCTGGGGCTGAAGGTGCCTTGCGCCGCGGCGATGAACTTGGCCACAAAGGCGTCGTTGCTGTTGCTCTGCGTCGGCTGCACCACGCCGGCGGTAACGGGGAAGTTCGCCGACCGGGTTACGCCCGCGATATAGAGATCGCCGCTGGCGTCAAGTGCCAAACCGTTGGCGACATCGTTACTCGTGCCACCGAGGAAGGTGGAAAACAGCAGGCTGTTGCCATCACTTGAGACCTTGGCCAAGAATGCGTCGTCGTTGCCGGCGATGTTCGCCTGCAAGCCGCCCACATTGGGGAAATCCGGCGAGCTGGTATAGCCGGTGACGTAAGCCACGCCAGTGAGATCGACGGCGATGCCGGTCCCGATGTCGGTGAACTGCCCGCCCAGATAACGGGCATAGTTCAAGCGGCTGCCGTCCGGGGTGACTTCGGCCACAAAGGCGTTCGTCAAGCCGCTAAGATGCCCCTGAAACGTGGTGGAGATCAGCGCCGAACTGGTGTCGCCGGTTATGAACGCGTCCCCACCGGAGTCGACGGCGATAGCGTTGATCTCATCCCGCTGCGAACCGCCAAGATAGCTGGCGTAGACCAGGTTGCCGAAGCTGGAGAGTTTGGCAATGAAGCCATCATAGGATTTTCCATCGGTCGTGCCCTGGACGACACCCGGAGTCACCGGGAATCCCGTGCCCGAGGTGGAACCCACGACGTAGGCGTTATGGGAGGAGTCCAGCGCCACGCCGTTGGCTTGGGTGACGCCGCTGCCGCCGAGATAAGTCGAGTAGACGATCGCCGACCCGGCCGGATTCAGGGCGGTCACTACCGCGCTCTTCTGGCCTTGCAGCGTGGCTTGCACCGCGCCGCTGACCGGATAATTGCTGGAATAGCTGAAGCCCGCCACCACGGCGTCGCCAGCGCTATCGACGGCGATGCCGTTCATGATGTCATCGGCGCTGCCGCCCAGGAGGGTGGAGTACACTAACGCCGAACCGGCCGGGTTGAGCTTGGCCACAAAACCATCGTAGCCGCCCCCCGCCACGGTTTGCAGGGCCCCGGCGGTGGTAGGGAAGTTGGCCGAGTTGGTTTTGCCAGCGACGAAGGCGTCGCCGGCGGCGTCCACCGCGATGGCGTTACCTTCATCATCGCCGGCGGCGCCCAAGTACGCCGAATAGACCAGGGATTTTCCGTCGGCGGCAAGTTCGGCCACGAACACGTCATGGTCGGCAACGTAGCTGCCAAAGCTATACGAGCCGGGGTTGGGAAAATCGGCCGAGAGCGTGGTTCCGGTGACGTAGGCGTTGCCGGAGGCGTTCACGGCGACCGCGTTCGCCTGATTGAAACTCGTGCCGCCCAAGTAGGTGGCAAATACCAGCACTGGGTCGATCACCATCGGCCGGGCATGGTCATACGCGCCGAGCGCGAACCCGACGCTGTGGTCCCGGCCCACGACGTAGCGGACGGCGACAGCTTGGCGCACGCCGGCGATGGTCTGATAAGCGCGCGGATGCCGCAGGGAAATGCCGGAGGCGAGATCCAGATTGCCATCAGCGGCCAGCGCGGGGGTGACGCCGGAGAAGCGCAGCCGAATCTGTGCCGGGTTGGCGTGGGCAGCGAGGTTGAGATCGTATTCGAGGCTGCTCTGGCGGCCGTAATAGACGAGATCGACGCCCGGATACAGATGATTGAACCGCACTTGGGCAAAGCTGGGCACGGCGACCGAGCCGTGGCTGCGCAGGTAATGCACGGGGGCGGCGGCCGGCTGCGTGCCGCGCAGATCGGCCTGAGGCTGGGCGCCGGCGAACTCCATGTGCGCCAGGCGGCTGGGGGTCTTGATGACCGCACCCTGGGCGGTCAGAAAGACCACCGCGCCGCTGCTACGCGCGACAAACTGCACGCGGGCGTCGGTTTGTCCGCGATTAGCCTCGAACGTCAGCGGGAGTTGCGCCATCTGAGCCGCTGGCGCCTGCAGCCGCGGGGCCGAGGAAGTTTGGGGGAATACCGAGGGCGTCCACGCCAGCGCCAAGGCAGTGATCAACCCCACCGGGGCGTGCGCGCGCAGGGCCGGCAGCAGACTGGAGGGGGGTTGCGGGCAGGGCAGTTTCCGTCGAGACATAATCGTTAATCAAGATAGCAGGATTGGGCGGCGGCCGGGAACGGTCCGCCGTTCCCGATAAGGACGTGCGGCAACCGCCCCCTGAAGATCGTTTACCGATCATCTATAATGCCGGGCTCCCAAGTCAAGCAAAAAGCGGAGGTTGGGGCAGGGCGGCGAGGATGGCGGCCAAGCGTTGGCGGTCGCTATCGGTGGTAGGGAGGGCGTGCAGGTTCACGGTGACGAGGGCGAGGGCGGCGTGCACGGCAGCGGCCGCCAAGGCCGCCGCGGTGACGAGATCGCTCGCCCCGGCGGCGGGCGCGGTGGAGCGCAGGGCGGAGAGGCGCTGGCTCAACTCCAAGCCGCGAGCGGCGAGTTGCAGCGGCACTTCAGCGGCGTGCACGGTGGCGGCACGGATGGCTTCGGCACGCGCTTGGCGCTGCGCGGCCGTCTGCCGGTCCAAGCGGCGCGCCGCCGCCACCGCGGCGGCGGCGGCGCTAGCCTCATCGCCGCCGCTGGCGAACTCGCGGGCCATGAGTGCCAGTGCGCCGGCTTCGGCGGCCGCGCCCCCCAAGCGAGCGGCCATGGCGCCCAGCGCCGCCGCCAGCGCCGCCGCTAACGCCGCCGCGGCGCCCCCGCCCGGGACCGGCGCCGCCGCCGCGGCGAAGGCCGCCAGCAGGGGCTCGACGCGGCTCTGCAGCCACCCCGCCGGCGCGCCCGCCGCCGGCTGCATGACCGCCGCCAGTCGATTTTCGACCACGCGGCCGCCATCAAATTCCTTGAGTTGCAGCAACTCGGCCCCCGCCCCCTCCAGCGCGGCACGCGGCATCAACCCCACCAGTTCGCTCTCGGCCACGCGCACGCCCCGCTTGACCGCTTCCTGGTTCACCGTCCGCCACACCCGGGCCAGCGAGGTGACGGTGAAGTCGGTCAGGTTCATCGAGACCTGAGCGCGGTTTGCACCCTGGCCGCCGGGGTGGTTGCCGGACTGCATGAGCCGCACCCCCATCGCCTTGAGCTCGGGCAAGCCGCCGCCCGAGGCGCGAATGGTGCGAGCGATGGCGCGCGCGATCTCAACGTCAGACGTCTCCAGGTTGATGTTGTAGGCGATCAGGAAATGGCGGGCGCCGACGATGGTGGCGCCGGCGGTGGGGTGCAGGGCTGCCGCCGGCGCCGGCGGCCCAAAATCGGGCAGCTTTTCCGGATCGTGGCCCACCTGCTCGCGCAGCCCCTCGAACTGGCCGCGGCGCACGGCCTCCAGCGCGCGCCGCTCGGGACGCCGCGCCGCCGCCGCGTACAAGTACACCGGCACCTGGAAGCGGCGCCAGATCTCCGCCCCCGCCCACTCCGCCCAGTGCACGCACTCGGCCAGCGTGGCGCCCTCCAGCGGCACGAAGGGGACGACGTCGGCCGCGCCCAGCCGCGGATGCTCGCCGCGATGGTGGCGCAGATCAATCCGCCGCACCGCCTCGCCCACGCCCCGTACCGCCGCCTCCGCCACCGCCGCGGCTTCACCCGCCAGCGTGATCACCGAACGATGGTGATCGGCGTCCATCTCCCGCCCCAAGAGGTACGCCCCCGGCACCGCCAGCATCGCACCGACAATGGCATCCACCACGGTGGCATCCCGGCCTTCGCTGAAGTTGGGTACACACTCGATGAGCGGCATGACACATCAACTCTAAGGCATTTCGTGGCCTGCGCTCCCCCGAGGTGGCTCGCCACTTTTCGACGGAGTCATTATCTCGTTATCGAGGACGCGTTGCAGGCGCCCGGTCAAGGCGTCGCTGCCATCGGCCACCATCACCTGGCTGACGCGCAGCGCGCCGCCCCCGCCTTGAATCGCCACCCAACTGGCGCCGCTGGCCGTGGCGAGCAGGGCGCTGAGCAGCGGCCCCGCAGCAGTGCCGCCGGCCATCGCCTCGGGTTCCTGGGTGGCTCGCCACGCTTCGCTGGCCTGATCGCGGCCGAGCACGATCGGGGCCTTGATCTCGCCGGTTTTCACCATGGCGTTGAGCTCCCAGCCCAAGCGGGAGCGTTCCGCTGCCGGCAGCCAACAAACCCGCGCTGGCAAACCCTGAAAGCGCACATGCTTTTTCGCCAGCGCCAGCCAACGGTGCAGGGATTCATCGGCGGGAAACAGCTGCAGCGCGCGCGCGTCGGCAGCATGGATGTCGCTGGCCTCGCCACTCAGGGCCACCCAGCGCATGCGGGCGTATCCCCGGCTTGCCGGGGGCGGGAAGGGGGTCTCGGCCAACACCACCGCCCCGGCCCGCTGCAGCGCCTGCATCGCCTCGAGGTGCACGGCGATGGAAGTGAGCGCCCGCGTCCGGTATCCATCCGGATCGCGCCGCCGCAGCTCGGCGGCCGCTTGCAGATCCAGTCCGGCGGGGATATAGCCGTGCAGCGGATCGTTGGTGCTGGTCTGATCGGTGAGCAGATCGGGAAGCACGCCCCGCCGCACCACCTCCGGCAGCACCTCGGCGCAGTTGCCGGCCAAGCCGACCGACACCGCCTCCCGCTTGCGCACCGCGATTTTCAGGATGCGCAGCGCCTCGTCCAGATCATGCACCAGGATGTCGCAGTAGCCGCCGCGCAGCCAGCGCTTGATGCGCCCGGCGTCGGCTTCAATGCCCAGGAAGGCTGCCCCATTGAGCGTGGCCGCGAGTGGCTGCACGCCCCCCGCGCTCCCCATTCCGCCCGCCAGCACCAGCCTGCCCGCCAGCGATCCACCGAAGTGTTGGCGCGCGGCAGCGGCGAAGTTTTCGTAGGCGCCCTGCAGAGTGGCTTGCGCGCCGATGTCGATCCAACTTAAACGGTCCCAGCACGGCCGGTGTCCGGCAAGGTTGGTGTTGGCGATCAGCACGCGCGGAGCTTCGCCGTGGGTGGAGAAGACGCCCGCCGGCCGGCCCGACTGCACCAGCAGGGTTTGCTCGCTGCCCAGGGTGGTGAGCGCGGCGATCAGGGCGGGATAGGTGGCTCGCAACTTTTCGCAGTCGTCAGTGTCGCCGGCCACCTCGGGATCGAGGCTGTTCATGAGCATGCGCAGGGCCGCTTCCTGCGCCCATCCCTGGCAGCGGAGTTGGCCCCCGCGCGGTGCTCGGATGGGCGGGGCGGGGGGCGTGTCCGGCAACCAATCCATGCTTCGATTGTAGGTGCGGCGGCTTGGCCTGGGGTGGGTTAGCGGCCCGTGGTGGAGGCGGTGCGCGCCGGGCGGGGCTTCGGCCTCGCTTGGACGCCAAAGGCGTAGGCGGCCAAGTCGTCAGGTCCGAAAATAATGGCGTACTCGCCCGGCGGCAACGCCCGAGCCGGCTGGAACAGATCGCAGCCATCGCCGCGCGGCGCCTCGTTCATGGGAACAACCTCGCTATTGCCGGCTTGGGCCAGGCTGGCGCCGACCATCAAAGTGGCGCGCACGGTGCCGAGATCGAGATCCCGCAGGTTTTTGTCCTTCTTGGGTTTCAGCCGCACCAACACTGGATCCGCGGTCCTCTCCATGCGGTTGATGCATAACACCGGCTGCCGGTCCCAGGTACGGAACTGGGCCTGTGTCCCAATATATTCCGCCAACGTCGCTTGCTGTGTCGCTCCGGCGAGCACACTCAGCGTCGAACGCTCGGCTTTCACGTTGCTGGGCAGGGTGGAATCCAGCCGCAGCCAGGGATCTGGCTCCAGCTCTGACCCGGGCACGGATCCCGGCGATGAAGCGAGCAAGTACACGCCGGGCGCCGCGGGCGCGGCAGGCGCGCTAATGGTGGCTGCGGTTTGGCCCAGAGCGGCCAAGACGCAACCACCGAGCACCAACGTCCGGAGTGGCAGCAGCGGTCGCAGTCGCATGGCGCTTCCAGAGTAACGCGCCGCCCGGGCGGCGTCCATCCGTTACACTGGCTGCCGTGGCGCACTCATGATGCTGAGCGTGGGCTGGGGGTTGGGAGCGGCGGTGGTGTGGGGCACGGCGGATTTCTGCGCCCAAAAAGCCGCCACCCAACTCGGGTTCTGGCCCACCATCTGGGGCATGAATGCCATCGGGGCCCTGGCCCTGGGCGCGGCTTGGGGCGCCGGCACGTTTTCCGTGGGTGGCGCCCACTGGGGGACGCTGGCGGCGCTGGGGGCAGGGAACGCGCTGGGGGGCGTGTTCTTCTACTACGCCTTGCAGTACGGTCCCTTGGCTGTGGTCTCCCCCATCACCGCCGCCTATCCGGTCATCTCGGCGTTGCTCGCCTACCTGTTCACCGGCGAGCGGCTGGGGGCGCTGCTCGGCATCGCCGTGGGGGGCGTGGTCGCGGGCACGCTGCTGGCCAGCATGGCCGCGCCCGGCGCCGCCGTCCACCACCCGCGCCGGGGTTCAGCCCTGGGGGCCGCGGTCGCCGGCGCGCTCACCTTCGGCGTGGTGTTTTTCGGCTTGGCGGCCGCGGTGGGCTCCAACGGCACGGCCACTCCAGTGCTGGTGTTCCGCCTGGTGGGCGCGGCCGTGCTGGCGCTGCCGCTGCTGGCTGGCGCGCGCTTACCCGCAGCCATGTTCCGTTCCCCATGGCTGTGGGCCACCGGCCTGCTCGACAGCTCCGCTTACCTGCTCTACTCCGCCGGCGCGCGCCACCTGCCGGTGGCGGTGATCTCATCACTGAGCGGCTTGTTCACCGTGTGGACGCTGGTGCTCGCTGTCATCTTCCTGCGTGAGCGTCTCGCCCGCCGGCAATGGCTGGGAGTGGCGCTGCTGCTGGGCGCCCTCGGCCTGCTGGCGCTGCGATAAGCCGTGAGCCAGCCGGGGGTCTGAGTTAAACTGGGATTCCGTGAATTTCGCTGCCCCATCCACCCCGCGCGTTGGCCCCGCCTCAACCGGCAACTCCCATGTCTGAGTGCCCCATCTGTGGCTTGGGCGAACGCTGCCGCAACCACTGGGTGGCCAGCCAAGAGCCCAATGGCGAGGTCGAATTCCAGATCGGCGCCATGACCGCCAGCGAGGACAACCTCATCTTGTTGCGCAACAAGCTCAAGAACCCGCCGCTGCGGGTACTGTTCCATGAAATCGCGCTCACCCCGGAATGGGTGGAAGAGAACGGCAGGGTACTCGCCTACCTGCATTGGCCGCTGGAGCTGCGCGGCGCCGTGCATCGCACCCTGTTCCCCAACGGCGCCCCCGGCGCCGACCAGCGCCCGCTGCCGCCCACGCCCATCTTTGCTCACCAGCTCGACGGCCTCAACCTCGGGCGCGTCGAGATCGATCTTGTAAACTGCCTGCCCGATGAGCTGCTCTACAAGGTACAGTTCTTCGCCGAACTGGCCGGCGTCGGCACGGTCGAGTTCTGGTACATGCAGGTCGTTTGGTCCGATACCGTCGAATGGATGCCGCACTTCAGCGCCGGCAAGCTGGGCCAAGCCCAGGCACTCGTGCAACTGGTGATGGGTGGCCTGCTCGATCCCTTGCGCGCCACCTTTGTCGGCCAGCCGGTTCAGGTGCTCGCTGAAAATTCCCCTGACGGCCTCGCCGCTGGCGTCATCATCGACGAAATCGGCGTGTCTGGCCCGCCCGAACTCCATCTCGGCGAGGAGATCGAGACCATGCTCAACCAGCGCCGCCTCCAACCCTTGCTGCGCGACAGCCTTCTGCAACTTGCCTTAGCCCCGGCCCCGCTCGTCCACTGAAGGCGGTTGCGGCAGCGCGGCCCTGCGGCGGCAGGCCACCTTTTGCCCTGGCCGCGGCTCTTAGCCCGGCAAGGAGTTATTCCCATGGCTATTCGCTCCCTGATCCGCCGCGATTCCTACAACCCCGATATCTTCAATTTCCGCCGCAATCTCGACGACGTGTTCTCCCGCCTGCTCACCGTCCCCTCGTGGGATCGATGGAGCGGTTCACAAACTAATGCCGACTGGATTCCAGCCGTCGAATCCTACATCGATCAGAACAAGTTTCACGTCCGCGTGGCGCTGCCGGGCGTGAAACCGGAGGAGGTCAGCATCCAGGTCCATGGCAACGAACTCAGCATCGCCGGCGAACGCAAACAGGAGTTGGCGCCATCGGAAGACCGTTCCTTCCAGCAGGAGATCCTGTATGGCGCCTTCGAGCGCATCGTTCCCATGCCCGAGGGCGTGCAGAGCGACAAGGTCGAGGCCAACTACCACAACGGCGTCCTCGAAGTGTCGGCGCCGCTCAGCGAGAAGGCCATTCCGCGCAAGATCCTTATCAAGTCCGCCGAGGGAGGCAAAAAGCTGGCCGCCTGACCGCGGGGCGCGGCAGCCATTCCGGCGCTCCGCGCCGGCGCATCGTGGAGGGGTGGAATACGCATCACCGCTCCCGTTGGTCGCTGGGGACGAGGGGAATATCGGGGTCTTAGCGTCCGATAATGTATATTATGTCAACTGACACCCGGCAGGGGGTCAGGAGCCCGGGCCTGCTGCGGGTGCTGCCGCTGAAGGCTTTTCGCACGGCACCGGCGACAACACGGCTGGACGTTCGTTGATGGGGTATTCGGCATCCACTTGGTCAACGATGCGGTCAAACTCACCGCGCTGTTGGGGCGTGAGGATGGAGCGCAGATTGTCCCGATCTTTGGTCCGCACCTGGTCAAACTGAGGCCGCAGGCGGTCTTCGAGCACTTGGTATTGGCCGAGCGTCTGCTGCAGCACGGCGTCCACTTGGTTCTTCTGCGCGGCGCTCAGGTGCAGACGCTGGGCCATGCGCTGGGCGATGAGGCGGTGTTGGCGGAGGTCGTACTCACTGGCCGGATGGGCGTGCAGCCAGTAGTGCTCCGCTACGTTCATGAGCATGCCGCCGAGCAGCAATCCGCTGACAAAGATCAGAACCAGATAGGTGGAGGTGCGGCGATCGGGGCTCATGCGGTCTTCGGGGGCGCGCGCCGGGCGAGCCTAGGGGTTCATCAGGTTGAGCATGACGTCGGCCATGCCCGGGCGGGCGTGATCGTCCGAGGGGTGTTGCGGGTTCAGATGCGGTACGTCGAGCACCATGGCCTCGTCGGCATTGGGCCGCTCAATATGGTGAAACGTGTAGACAAACGCACTCAGCGTGCAGAGAAACAGCACGGCGGCGATGAGAAGATCGCGGCCGGCAACGTCCAGGCGGCGCAGGGTGCGCCAGCCGGCGGGGCGCGCCTGCTGCTGGCGGATGCGGACCCGCAGGCGGGTCAGGAAGTGGGGATCGGAGTTGGATCGGTCGGCGGCGGCCGCCAGCTCGCGCAAGGGGGCCAGCAGGTGGCGGCTGCGGCAGGCGTCCTGCCAGCGGGCGCGGCAGGGGGCGCATTGGGCGGCGTGGCTGCGTAGCTGGACCGGAGGCTCCGCGGGCGGCAATCCCGTGTGGGTCGCGAGAAACTGCTCGGCATCGACGGCGAATTGGCGGCACGGCGACTTCATTTCACCCGCTTTCTATGGAGGGCGGCGAGCAGGGCCTGCCGCGCCCTGAAAAGGCGGATCTTAGCGGTGTTTTCGTTCAGGTGGAGGATCTCGGCCACCTCGCGCACCGAATACCCCTCGATCTCCTTGAGCACCAGTAAAACGCGGTCCTCGGCGCTGAGCCGGGACAACAGCTTGCCGGCCAGCTCGCGCAGCGCAATCTGCCGTTCCAGACCCGGCTGCCCGTCGTGGGCGGCGTGATCGAAATTTTCGATGCGGGCGGACTCCTCCTCGGAGAGATCAGAAAGGATCGCCACTTTGCGCACCTTCTGCTTGCGCAGGTGGTCATAGCACTCGTTCACCGTAATTTTGTAGATCCAGGTGGAGACGGCGGACTGGAAATTGAAGCTGTCGAGGGCGAAATAGACCTTGGTAAAGACTTGCTGGGCCACGTCTTCCACGTCATTGGGGGCGCGCAGGATGCCCCGGATCACCGAGAACACGCGCGGCTGAAACCGCCGCACCAGCTCATCAAAGGCGCTCTCGCCATCGCCCTGTTGGCAGCGCCGCACCAGCGCCGCCAGCGGGTCCATCCTGGCGGCAGCGCCGGCATCGAGCGTGGGCGCCAACCCCGGCGCCACCGCTGCCGGGGTGTCGACTAATCCGCCCAAGCCCGGCCATACCGCTTCCATGTCGTTTGCGACGTCTGCCATAGCCGTCCGGTTTCGTTCGATTTCATTGTAGCCCCTGGTGGCTCGCCACTTTTTGCTGGGTCGCTCCCGCTGGCCGCCGGACAGCCCTCCCGGCCAAGCGGCAACACGCGGTTGGGCCTACTCCCACTCGATGGTGGCGGGGGGTTTGGAGCTGATGTCGTAGACCACGCGGTTGATGCCGGGGACCTCGTTGACGATGCGGTTGGAGATGGCGGCCAGCAGCTCGTAAGGGAGTTGGGCCCAGTCGGCGGTCATGCCGTCGTCGGAGTGTACGGCGCGCAGGGCGCAGGTGTAGCCGTAGGTGCGCAGGTCGCCCATCACCCCCACCGTGCGCACCGGCAACAGCACCGCGAACGACTGCCACAGGCGCGTGTACCAGCCGGCGCGCTTAATCTCCTCGATGGCGATGGCGTCGGCGGCTTGCAGCAGGGCGATCTTTTCGGCGCTGATCTCGCCCAAAATGCGCACGGCGAGGCCGGGGCCGGGGAAGGGCTGGCGCTGCAACAACTCCTGATCGACGCCCAAGTCGGCGCCCACGCGGCGCACCTCGTCCTTGAACAGCTCGCGCAGCGGTTCGATCAACTTGAGGCGCATGTTGGCGGGCAGACCGCCGACATTGTGGTGGCTCTTGATCACCGCCGACGGGCCCTTGACCGACACCGATTCGATCACATCCGGGTACAGGGTTCCCTGCACCAGGAAATCGGCGTGGAGCGGCCGGGCCGCCTCCTCGAACACCTCGATGAAGACGCGGCCGATGATCTTGCGTTTCTGCTCGGGATCGGTAACGCCAGCCAGCGCCGACAGGAAGCGGGTGCTGGCATCGACGGCGATAATCTTCAGTCCCAGGCGATCGCGCAGCGTGGCTTGAACCTTTTGAAACTCGTCCCGCCGCAGCAGGCCGTTGTCCACGAACACGCAGGTGAGCCGCTCGCCGAGAGCCCGGTGCACCAGGGTGGCGGCGACGCTGGAGTCGACGCCGCCGGACAGCCCGCAGATCGCGCTTCCCTGCTCGCCCACCTGGCGGCGGATGTGATCCACCTGCGCCTCGATGAACGATTGCGGCGTCCAGTCGCGGGCCACGCCGCAAAGGTCGAGAAAGTTCCCCAGCAGCGCGTCGCCGTGCTCGGTGTGGCGCACCTCGGGGTGGAACTGCACCGCCCACAGCTTCCGCCCCGCATCCTCGATGGCGGCGACCGCCGTGGGGGTGCGCCCCACGACCTTGAAGCCCGGGGGCAGTTCCAACACCGAATCGCCGTGGGACATCCACACCGTTTCCGACCCGCCGCTGCCGTGGAACATGCGGCTGGAGGTGTCGACGGTGGCCAGGGCGCGGCCAAACTCGTGCTGATCGGCGTTCTCGACCTTGCCCCCCAACGTATCGACCATGAGCTGCAGCCCGTAGCAGATGCCCAATATAGGCATGCCGGGCGAGCCGCTGGTCCAGATTTCATCCGCACAGCGCGGCGCTTCGGGGGCGTATACCGAGGCCGGGCCGCCGGAGAGGATAATCCCCGCCGGCTCGAGAGCCTGGATCTCGCTCCAGGGCGCGTTGAAGGGCAGCAGCACGCTATGCACGTGCTGCTCCCGGATGCGGCGGGCGATGAGCTGCGCGTATTGGGCGCCAAAGTCGAGAACGACGACGGTCATAAGGGAAGTGAGTAGTTGCTAGCGGTTAGTTATTAGTTGTTAGCTATGGGTGGGCACGAAGTTGATCAGGCGGTTGGGGACGACGACGGCGCGGTGGGGGCGGCCGGCGATGAGGGTGGCGATCTTGCCATCGGCGCGGGCGAGGGCCTCGAGGGCGCCGGTCGCGGTGCCGGCGGCAACGGTCAGCCGGGCGCGGAGTTTGCCGCCCACCTGGACCACAATTTCCACACTCTCCTCCCGCGCCAACTCGGGATCAAACTCCGGCCACGGCGTCAACCCGATCTCACCCGGCTGGCCGGTACGGCGCCAGAGCTCGTGGCAGATGAAGGGCGCGAGCGGCGCCAGTGTCAGTAGCAGCAGCCGCGTGCACTCGGCGCGCGGCTCTGCCGTCAGCGCATCCCCGGCGGCGTAAAGGGCGTTGACCAGCTCCATCAGTCCGGCGATGGAGGTGTTGAAGTGCCAGCGCCCCTGGAAATCAATCGTAATGTGACGCAGGGTTTGATGCGCCTTCCTCAGGCAGGCGGTATCTTCGGCGCCTGAGGCGGGCGCGGCGGCGCTTGACCGGGGGCGCAGCACCCAGCGCCACACCCGCGCCAGGAAACGGTGAATACCCTCGACGCCCTGATCGTTCCAATCGAAATCCTTCTCCGGCGGCGCGGCGAACAAAACGTACATGCGGGTGGCGTCGGCGCCGAAGCGGGCGATCAACTCGGCCGGATCGACCACGTTCCCCTTGGACTTCGACATCTTGGCGCCGTGGCGCGTGATCATGCCCTGAGTAAACAAGCGGGTGACGGGCTCATCGAGAGTGGTGAGTCCCAGGTCGCGCATCGCCTTGGTGACAAAGCGGGTGTAGATCAGATGCAGGATGGCGTGCTCGATGCCGCCGATGTACTGATCCACCGGGAGCCAGCGCTGGATGGAGGCGGCGTCGAAGGGCCGCTCGCTGTCGTGCGGCGAGGTGTAGCGATAGAAGTACCAGGACGAGTCGACGAAGGTGTCCATGGTGTCGGACTCGCGCCGGCCTTCGCCGCCGCAGCGCGGGCATACGGCGCGGCTGAAGGCGGCGTCGGCGGCGAGCGGCGACTCGCCCTGGCCGGTGAGCTGGACATCTTCGGGCAACAGCACGGGGAGCTGGTCGTCGGGTACGGGAACGGCGCCGCAGACGGCGCAGTAAATAATGGGGATGGGCGTGCCCCAAAAGCGCTGGCGGGAGATGCCCCAATCCTGCAGGCGGTAACTGACGGTGCCCTTCCCGCAGCCACTGGCCTCGGCGTCGGCGGTCATGCGGGCGATGGCGGTGCGGTTATCGAGTCCGGAGTAGACCCCCGAAGCACACATCACGCCGTCCGCCTCCACCGCGGCCGTGAGCGGTTGCGGCAGGCCGCCGGGCGGCTCGACCACCGGGCGGATCCCGAGCCCGTACTTGCTGCAGAAATCGAAGTCACGCTGATCGTGCGCGGGCACGGCCATGACCGCGCCGGTGCCGTAGCCCATGAGCACGAAGTTCGCCACCCAGACGGGCAGTTTTTCATCGTTGAAGGGATTGACGGCGTAATGGCCGGTGAAGAAGCCCTCCTTCTCCGGTTCTTTACCGGGCTCGAGGTGAGCCTGCCGCGCCCGCAGCTCGCGGGCGCGGGACAGGGTGTCGGCGTCCACTAATTCCGGCAACAGCGGGTGTTCGGGGGCGAGCAGGAGCGCGCTGGCGCCGAAGATGGTGTCGATGCGGGTGGTGAAGACGCGGATGGCCGTCCGGGGGCGATCCGCCATCGCGAAGTCCACCTCGGCGCCGGGGCTGCGCCCGATCCAGTTGCGCTGCATGGTGCGGACGCGCTCGGGCCACTCCGGCAGCCGGTCCAAGTCGCGCAGCAGCTCCTCTGCGTAAGCCGTGATGCGGAAGTACCACTGGTTCAGCTCCCGCTGCTCGACTGGAGTGTCCTCATGGCGCCAGCACACGCCGCCCGAGGCCTGCTCGTTGGCCAGCACGGTGGCGCACTTTGGGCACCAGTTGACGACGCCTTTTTTGCGATAGGCCAGCCCGCGCTCGTAGAGGCGGAGGAAGATCCACTGGTTCCAGCGGTAGTACTCGGGCAGGCAGGTGGTGATCTCGCGCGACCAGTCGTAGGCGAAGCCGCAGCGCTGAGCCTGGCGCTTCATGCGGGCGATGTTGGCCAGCGTCCAGGTACGGGGATGGGTATGGTTTTTGATGGCGGCGTTCTCGGCCGGCAGCCCGAACGCGTCCCAGCCCATGGGATGCAGCACGTCGAAGCCGCGCATCCAGAAAAAGCGCGCCAGGGCATCGCCGATGGCGTAGTTGCGCACATGCCCCATGTGCAGCGCGCCGCTGGGATAGGGCAGCATCTCCAGCACGTAATACTTGGGGCGGGCAGCGGCGCCGCGAGCGGCGGGATCCACCGCTGCGAACGGATTGCGCTCGGCCCAGCGCTCCGCCCATGCGGGCTCGAAGGCGGCAGGATCGTAGTTGTCGATCACATCGGCAGCGTCGGACATGAACTCTATCATAGCTGGCGCCGCGGCTAGCAGAGGCCGCGTAACGCCGCCAGATCGCGGGGCTGGTCGGCGGGATCGTCCACCGGGGTTTCCAGGATGAAGGCGCGGCCGGCGCAGCGCGGATCGCGCAGGAGGCGTTGGAAGGCGGCTGCGCCCAGGCGCCCGGCGCCGATGTGCTCATGCCGGTCCAGATGGCTGCCGCGCTCCGCCTTGGCGTCGTTGGCGTGCCAGACCGGAACGTGATCGAGGCCGACGGTGGCGTCCAACTCCTCCATGGCGGCGGCGTAGCCCTCGGCGGTGACCAGATCGTAGCCGGCCACCCAGGCGTGGCAAGTGTCGATGCAGCAGGCAACCGGCAGACCCGGGAGTTCGGCCAGCATCTCGCCGAGCTGGGCGAAATTTCCGCCCAAATGCTGGCCTCCGCCGGCGGTATTTTCGATCAGCAGCGTGAGCGTGCCCCAATCAAAGCCCGCGCTCGCGGCGCGGATCGACGCCGTGCAGCGGGCACGGTCGCCGCTGCCCGGATGCAGCACCAGATAATCGGCGCCGATGGCGGCGGCGCGCTCCAACTCGCCGCGGAAGGCCTCCAGCGAGCGGGCGTGGAAATCGGGGTTGGCCCCCGCGAGGTTGATGAGGTAATTGGCATGGACCACGAGCGGCGCCAAATGATGCTGGTGGCAGAGCTGGCGCATGGTGGCGGCGCGCTCCGGGGCGATGGCGGGCGCCCGCCACTGCCGCGGGCTGGAGGTAAATATCTGCAGGCAGTCGCAGCCCAGCGCCGCGGCACGGTCGGCGGCGGCGGGCCCGCCGCCTGAGACATGCGCGCCGAGGCGGGGGTGGCTCGCCACTTTTCTCTTGAGTTTCGCCGTCACATCCCAAGCATACAATCGCTGCTCTGGCAGCCGCTCCGGCGGAGCCACCAGCGGGAGCGGCGTGGTCCAAAAAAATTTCCGCAACGTTGGCTGCCGCGCCTGGCGGTAAACTGATTGCCTATGCGAATCGGGATTTTGACGGGAGGCGGCGACTGTCCGGGGCTGAATGCGGTCATCCGGGCGGTGGTACGCAAGGGGACGATGCACTACGGCGACTCGGTCGTGGGTTTTCTGGAAGGCTGGCGCGGCGTGGTCGAAAACCACACCATGCCGCTCGACATGGAGAGCATTGCCGGCATCATTCACCGCGGCGGGACGATCTTGCGCACCTCGCGCACCAACCCCAAGAAAATGCCGGATGGGTTGGAAAAAGTCCGCCAGGCGTTTGCAGCGCAGAAGCTGGAGGCGCTGATCGCCATCGGCGGCGATGACACGCTGGGGGTGGCCAAATGGCTGTTCGATGAAGGTCTGCCGGTGGTGGGCGTGCCCAAGACCATCGACAACGATCTTTCGGGCACCGACCTCTGCTTTGGTTTTGACACTGCCGTCGGCATCGCCACCGAGGCCATCGACCGGCTGCACTCCACCGCCGAAGCGCACAACCGTGTGATGGTGGTTGAAGTCATGGGCCGGGAAGCGGGCTGGATCGCCCTCTACGCGGGCGTCGCCGGCGGCGCCGACGTGGTGCTGATCCCCGAGAAGGCCTATGACATCGACGAAGTCTGCGAGTTGCTGAAGCGGCGGCACTCCCGCGGGAAGTATTTCAGCATCGTGGTGGTGGCCGAGGGCGCCAAGCCCAAGAACGTGACCGCATCGGTCAGCCAGGGTGAAAAACTGGACGCCTTTGGCCACGCGCGCTTGGGCGGCATTGGCAACCAACTCGCCGACCAGATCGAGCAGCGCACCGGGTATGAAACGCGGGCGGTGATCCTGGGCCACATCCAGCGCGGCGGCACGCCCACCGCCTTTGACCGCATGCTGGGTACGCGCTACGGCGTGCAGGCCATCGACATGGCCCACCGCGGCGAGTTTGGCCGCATGGCGGCGCTGCATGGCCAGAAGCTGACGTCAGTGCCGCTGGCGCAGGCGCTGGGTTCCAACCGGAAGGTGGACGACGCGCTGTATGAGATGGCGTCGGTGTTTTTCGGCTAACACGGGGTGGCTGGCCATGGCGGGGGCAGCGGCGCTGCTCACCGCCTGCGGGACGGCGGCGCCGGCGGCGGCGGCGCCCGGCGCCGTCTACATCGCCGGCGCGGACCAATTGCGGGCCATTGGGGCGGGCGCGCTCGATCCCGAGGGCCAATTGCATCTCCAGGGCCCGGTGGTGGCGGCCACCGCCGACGCCCGCCGCCACCGCCTGGATGTGCTGGTCGGCGGCGACGCCCGCGCCTTGATCGCCATCGATGTGGGCGCGCCGCCCCAGTTGCGGGTGGTGGCGCGCCGTGGCTTGGCGATGGCGCCGGTGGCCATGCAACTCGACGCCGGCGATCAGCGCGCCTACCTGCTGGGCGATTACGGCACGGGACCAGGCAAGCTGCTGGCCATCGATCTCGACAGCGGCCGCATCGTGGGCGCGGCCATGACCGGCAAGCGGCCCGTCAGCCTGGCGCTCAGCGGCGACGGCACCCAACTGGCGGTGGCCAACGCCGGCGCCCCCTCCATTGACGTGTTTTCCGTCCCCCAACTGCAACGCTTGGGGACCATCACGCTCAACGCCGCTCCCACCCAGATCGTCGCCTTGTCCTACGGACGCAAGGCGTTCGCGCTGTGCGGCGACACCGTCGCGGTGCTCGATCTGGACTCGCGGCAACTGCTGACCTACCTGCCGGTAGGGCCGCGGGCTCAGCACCTGCTGGCCAAACCCGACGGCGGTGAAGTGTATGTCAGCAACGCTTCCGGCTCGGTCAGCGTGATCGACACCAACACCAACGAAGTTGCTACCACCATGCCCGCCGGCTTGGGCGCGGGCGCCATGGCGGTGGCCGGCGACGGCTCCGCTCTCTACGTCGCCAACGCCGACGCCGGCACCATCTCGGTGCTCTCCCTCGCCGACCGGACCATGGCGGCCATGATCCGCGTGGGCGAGCGCCCGCAACTGCTGCAGCTCAGCGCCAGCGGCGAATTCCTGTTCGCCGCCGACGCCGGCTCCGGCGACCTCGCCGTGGTGCGCAGCAACCGCGACCCCAGCAACCCCAACACGCTGGTCACGCTCTTAGCCGCGCCGCCGCAAGCCGAGATGCTGGTGGCAGGCCCACAATAGAGCGTATGCGCCCACGGTCCCGCATCATCCACCGGTACCTGCGCCGTGAGGTGCTGTTGCACGCCGGGTTGGGCCTGCTGCTGTTCACCTTTGTGATCTTCATGCAGGACCTGGGCCGGGCGCTGGAAACCACGGTGCAGGCGGGTGCGGCGGCGCTGGGGGCGGTGTTCGTGCTGGTGTTGCCGCAGGCGCTGGTGTTCACCCTGCCGATGGCGGTGCTGGTGGGGGTGTTGATCGGCCTGGGCCGGCTGAGCGTGGACAACGAGATCATGGCGCTGCGTGCCGCTGGCGTGGGGGCGCGCCGGCTGGTGATGCCGCTCTTGCAGGTGGCGGCGGCGGCGCTGGCCGTGGCCCTGGTCCTGACACTCTGGCTGGCGCCGCTGGCGCTGCGCCGCCTGGACCACCTCAGCGCGCAGTGGGCCAGCGCGGAAGCGGCGGAGGCGGTGCAGCCGCGTGTCTTTTTTGAGCCCGGCAATAACGCCAACTTGGTGATTTACACCGGCGGCACCGAGCCCGGCGGGCACGTCTGGCGGCAAGTGCTGGTGGCCGACATGCGCAATCCGGACGCACCGGAAATCACCATGGCCGAGCGGGGAGAGCTGGCGCGGCGCGGCGCCGACCGCATCCAGTTGCACCTCAGTGATGGCGCCCAGTACCAAGTCACCGCCGCCCACCCGGAAACCAGCATCGTCAGCGCCTTTCAGACCATCGACCTTCCGTTCGTGGTGCCGCCGCCGCGGACGGCCAGCTTGTCGTTGAGCGCGCTCCCGCTTGGCCAGCTCTGGCGCCGCGCCGGCTTCGGCGCTTCCGTTGGAACCTCCGATTGGCGCGCCGCCCGGGTGGAGTTCTACCGCCGCTTCGCCCTCGCCTTCGCCTGCCTGGCGCTGGCGCTGCTCGGCATCCCACTGGGACTGCGCGGCGGCCGCGGCGGCAAATCCGGCGGCTTTGTACTCACGCTCATGCTGGTGCTGGTCTATTACCTGCTGTTGATCCTGGGTATCGGGCTGGCACGCCAGGGTAAGCTGCCACCGTTCTGGGGGGTGTGGGCCGCCAATTGGCTCTTCATTGGAGGCGGCGTCTGGGCCATGACCCGCCTTGATCGCATTCCCCATCGCCCCATCGAGGGCACCGACCCGGTCGCCTGGGTGCGGGCGGCGCTCAATCGGCGCTTCGAAGGCGCCAGACCATTGTTCCCTTCCGCCCTGCGCGGCCGCCTCGCACGCGGCCCCTGGATGCCCTCGCTCATCGAGGGCTACGTCACTCGGGAGTTCCTGGGCTACACCGGGTTGCTGCTGGCCAGCTTCCTCGTCCTGGTGCTGATATCGACCCTATTCGAGCTCACCGGCAGCATCCTGCAAAATCACATCCCCCTCAGCCTGGTGCTGGAGTATCTGCTGTATTTCAGCCCGCAGATGCTCTACATGATGATTCCGGTGGCCATTCTGGTGGGCGTGCTGATCAGCTTCGGTTTGATGTCGAAGTCCAACGAGATCATCGCCCTCAAAGCCTCCGGCGTCAGCGCCTATCGCCTCCTAGTCCCGGTGCTGTTCGCCGCCGTCGTGCTATGCGCGTTCCAATTCGCCCTGGACGCCACCTGGCTGCCCGCCTTCAATCAAAAGCAGGACGCGCTCCACGCCCAGATCAAAGGCCAGCCTCCACAGACCTACCGCAATCCCGAGCACAAATGGGTATTTGGACAGAATCACGACATCTATTACTTTAGCTTTTACGATCCTGGCCACCAAGCCTTCGCCAACGTCTCCGTGTTCCAGCTCAACCCGCGGCAATTCCAGCTCTCGCGCCGTATCTTTGCCCGGCAAGCGCAGTGGGACAGCACCCTCGGCGCCTGGGTCTTCACCGATGGCTGGGCGCGCACGCTGGCGCCGCCGGGCGAGGCGGGGACGCAGCAGTTTCAACGGTTTCAGGTGGCGACCTTTCCCGACCTGCCGGAACACCCCGCCTACTTCGCCACCGACGCCCGCCAGGGCACACAGATGACCTACACCGAGCTGCGCCACTATATTCAGTCGCTGCGCAGCAGCGGCTACGATGTGGCGCGCTTGAGCGTCACCCTGGCGAAGAAGGTCGCCTATCCGCTGATCAC
>JANWJU010000138.1 GCA_025451775.1 Terriglobales bacterium | reverse complement strand
AGGAGGTAGGCCAGAAATCCCGGCAGCCCCATCTCCGAAGCCAGCTCCAGGTAGGTGTCGTGGGCAATGTGGTCAAGATCCTTTCGGCCAGCGGCGTACTGCGCGACCTCCGCTTTGAATTGGCCCAAGCCGATGCCGGTGAGCGGATGCTGCTCGACCATGTTGAGGCCTGCCTGCCACAGCGCCAGCCGGGTATCGGACGATTTGATATCGGAGACGCTGGGATGCAGCAGGCGATTGAGCGGGGACCTCGACCAAAACAACAGCGGCGGCAGCATGAGCGCCGCGGCGAGCACGAACAGCGTGAGCCGCCGCTTCTTCCAGGCAAACCAGCCTCCCATCGCCAGCAATCCCAGCAGCCCGCCGCGCGAGGCCGCCAAGGCGATGGCCACCAGGGTCAGCAGCACGCACCCAGCCGCCATCAGCCGCTTCCACCACGCCGCCTGCCGCCCGCAGAACACCAACGCCAGCGGCAAGCCCACCAGCGCCGAGGCGGTAAAGTAGTTGGGATCGCCGGTCACCCATCCCGGCCGGAAGTACGCGTAGACGTGCCGGTACTCCTGCCACTCGCGCACGATGTAGAGCGAGGCGATGGCCACCGCCACGATCATCGCCCACAGCACATGTTCCAGCCGCTGCCAGCTATCCACCACGCTCAGGGTGATCACCAGCAGGATGAGAAAGCTGACGTAGCTCAATAGCGGACTCTGTTCCCAAACGATCGGTGCGCCCTGCGTCAACCAGGAAGCGGCCGCCCACAGGCATAGGCACACCATGGCCCGCGCCGGCATCGAGCCCCAGACCGCGGGCGCCCGCCGCGCCACCGTGCAGTGCCAGGCGGCGTAGGCGAGGCACGCCAAGCCCAGGTACTTCACCGCGGTGAGATCGCTCATGAAGTGCTCCCACAGCGGATCCCGCACCAACGGCATGGCGGAGATTAATAAATAGAACAGCAGCATCGCATTCCCAAGAGGCGGCCGCCCGGCTGGCGAACTAGGATTGCTGCCATGCCGTGGCGGCGAGCGCCGACCAGTCGGCGGTGGCCGCCGGCGACAGTTGTTGCAGCCCCTGCCGCACGCTGCGGCGCAAAGCGTCAAAGCTGTAATCGGTCTGCACCCGCGCCCGTGCCGCCGCCCCCAAGCTGAGGCGCCGTTGCGGCGAGGCCAAAAGCTGGGTGACCTCCCGCGCGAACTCCTCCCGGCCGGCGGCGATGACGATCTCCGAACCCGGCGCCAGCTCCAAGCCTTCCGCGCCCAGCGGAGTGGACACGATGGCTTTCCCCATCGCCCCCGCCTCCAGGATCTTCAGGCGCGTGCCGCTGCCGATGCGCAATGGCACCACTGCCACCGCGGCCCGCGCCAGATACGGGCGCACGTCCTCCACGGTGCCGGTAAACTCGACCCGCGGCTGGCGGCGGTGCCGCGCCAGGAACGCCGCCGGCGGCCGGCGGCCCACGATCAGCAACCGTGCGCCGGGCTGGTCCCGCAGCACCAGCGGCCAGATCTGAGCGAGGAAGAAGTCGACGGCATCGCGGTTGGGAAACCAATCCAGGGCGCCCTGGAATACCACCAATCCCGGCTCCTCGCCGCCGCTGTCATCCGCGGCCGGACTGGGCGCGGTGGCGGGAGCGATGTTCGGCGCCACCACCACGCGCGCCTGCGGCTGCTGGCGCAGCAGGCTATCGCGGTCCACCTGCGAGCACACCAGTTGCAGGGCCGCGAGTTCACCCGCCGCCTTTTCCCAGCGATAGAGCTTGCGGCCTTCCCAATCCGCGGCTACTCGCTTCAACGGGTTGGCCTCGGTTTCCCGATAGGAGGTGAGAATGCGGTGCTCGATGTTGTGATGATTCAAGATCAGCGGCCGCGCCTCCGGCGGGACATTGACGGCGCCGAAAACGGAGTCGCAGAGGATCGCCTCGCAGCCCGCGCTGGCCCACAGCCGGCGCACCAAAGCCCGCACCGCCGCCGAGCGGAAGCGGCAGGCGGAATAGGGCAGGGGCGAGGCCAGCGACGCCATGCGCCGGCCCCAATCGTGTCCATGGCTGAGGCTGCCCACCTGCTGATCGAGGATCCAAAAGGCCTCGCAGACTTGGTGCAGCTCGCTGCCATCGTGAAGAATCTCCGAGGCCCGCTGGCACACCAGCGTGATGCGGCAACCTTCGGCGTGCAGGGCCCGCAGCATGGTCCAGGTCCGCAGCCGCGTGCCGTTATTGGCGGGCAGGGGGCAATCGAGGGCGAGATAGAGCAGACGCATATGGATTCCTCAGGCGCGGGTCGAGTGCGCCAGGCAATGAAAGTTGTTCACGACGCAGCCGGCGAGTTCAGCGGCGGTTCGGGGCGGATGCGGCGGCGGCAGCGGCAGACGCGCGGCACAGCGCGTCAGCGCCCCGCCCTGCCCGGGCGGCGGTTCATAGAGTAAGTCCATCGCGGCTTGATAAATCCAATGCCGCGGCGAGGCGCGGCGGGCGAGGCGCAGCCACCTCGGCCACAGCCCCGGCCGGCCTCCGCCCAGGCGCCGCACGGCACTGGCCCAGCCGTGCAGCCGCGCCCGCCGGGGCTGTTGCCGCAGCCAGCCCTCCCAGAGCTCGGCCGGGTTGGCCGACTCGTCCGCGGTCAACTGCTGCATCTCCCAGATCCAAAGCGCGCGGGCGTCGTGCAGCGCCCGCGCCCGCCAGCCGGAACCGAACACCCTCCCGATCTCCGCGTGCGGCGCCAGCTTCCAGGCGGTGCACGCCTCCACCTGCTGCGCGAACGCCCGCGTCACCATGCCGGATTCCCCGCCGCCCCCGGCCGCGAGCCGCCGCTCCACCAGGCCGCGCAGCCGGCGCGCGCGCGCGGCGTAGCTGGGCGCGTACTCGCCGGCGATGATCAGATACGAGGTCGCCATGTCGAGATAGAGTTTGACCCAGGGATAAAAACCCCACGGCGCCGCCGCCGCGGGTTCAGCCGCCATCGCCGCCGGCAGCACTTCCACCAGCCGGTTGGCCAGCAGCCGCCAGGCGTCTTCGCGCGGCAGCGCCCGGGCCGCATGCTCCGGCACCAGCGTCAGGGCCTGCCGATCGCCCCAGAGCACGCGCCCGGTCTGCCGCAGCTCATAGCCGAAGAGGTGGGCCGGCAGCGTGCGCAGATAGCGTTCGCGCACGGGAGTCAGCGTGATTTCCGCGCGCATGCCTTCGCTGGCGAGGCGCTGGGCCACGTGCTCCTGCAGCGCGCCTTGCGCGGCGGGACGGAAGGGCGCGGCGGAGTCGGGGATGAGGCAGAGCAATTCCGCATCCCCCAGCAGGCGGGCTCCGCTGCCATCCTCCAGCCAACTGCCCTCCCCGCGGGCCAGGCTGCCCGCCAAGATCACGGCTCGCAGCGGCGTGCTGGCCGACGGCCAGTGCATGAGGGTCGCGCTCACCACCGCCCGTTCCAGCAACTCCGAAAGCCCGGCCGAGGCCGCCGGGCTGGCCACGCCGCGCTCAACCACGCTCGCCCCCCATCGCCGGTGGCCGGCAGGGAGCCGCGGGCACCCGCCTCCGCCGCGCGGCGCGCACGTGTCCTAATTCGAGATAGAGGGCGGAGGTGGCGGCGATCTGGCGCGCCTGGTCAAACTCCTCCCGCGCCCGTTGCCGGGCGCGCTCACCCAGCGCTTGGCGCAGCCCGGCGTCGGCCATCAGCCGCAGCAGCGCTTGCCCCAGCGCCTCCGGATTGCCCGGCGGCACCAGCAAGCCGTCGCCGCCGTCGGCCAGCACTTCCGGGGTGCCGTCCACCGCCGTGGCCACGATCGCGCATCCGGCCGCCGCCGCCTCCATCACCGACAGCGGCAGGCCCTCGTACAACGACGGCAACACGAAAATATCGGCGACCGCCAGCCACGCCTCGATCTGCGGGCAGTAGCCGGGAAACAGCACCGTCTCCCCCAGCCCCAGCTGTTGCGCCTGCAATTGCAATTGGTGGCGCAGGCGGCCCTCACCCAGGCACACCAGGCGAAGTTTCGGGCCGCGGCGCCGGGGCAGGCGGGCGATGGCCTCCAGCAGCACGGCGTGGCCTTTTTGCGGCTCCAGCCGCGCCGCGCACACCAGCAACATCTCGCCGGGCGCGATGCCCAGACTGGCCCGGGGATCGCTGGGTTGGCACCGGCACCGGTCAAACCTGGCCACATCCACGCCATTGCGAATGGTGCGAATCTTGTGCGCCGGCAGCCCCTTCTCGCGCTGCAGATAGGAGGCGTTGGCGCCCGAAACGGCGATATAGCGGTCCACGAGCCGGCCGGCGGTGCGGTCCAGCCAGGCGCTGCGCCTCCAGCCCCGGCGCCAATGCTCGCACACATGCGGCGTCTCCACCAGCAGCGGCCAGTGGGCCAGCTTCACCCAGGGCGCGGCGGCGCGGCTGGCGAAGGACAAATGGGCGTGCACCAAATGGATGCGCTCGGCGTGCAGCCACCGGCGCAGGCGCCACCCCGTCCCCACCTGCCAAGGTTGCCGGGGAGCACACGCCTCCACCTGGACATCGGCCGGCAGATCGGACAGTTGCGGCAACAAGCCCGGCGTACACGCAAGATAGAGCTGGAAGCGCTTCCGATCCAGGCCGCGCAGCAGCGTCAACATATGTTCTTCCGCGCCGCCGCGGACGTTGGAGCTGCTCAAGTGCAGCACGCGCAGGCGGGGCGCGGCGCCATCCGCCTCGAGCCCCTCGGCCGCGCTCATGCCTCTCTCCCGGGAAGTGGTTCACAGAGGCAGGCGAATAGGTCCTGAATGCCGCTGCGGGAGGCGTCCGCGGCGCAGTTGCTGAGCAAGCTGGCGTCGGAGTCGGCGTCGTCGGGGTGATAGCCATGCATGCCGCGCGGATTCCAGCCGCGGCCGTTGAACTCGCCTTCACTCACCATGCACCCGGCGTGCAACAGGAAGATGAGCTCGCCAAAGCGGCCGTCGGGAAACCAGATCCCGTTCCTCCGCAGCTCGGCTTCGTTGAGCACCCGCCCGCAATCCTGCTCCTCCAACCAGCCCCGGATGTCGGCCCGCGCGGCGTCGTTAAAGAACCAAAAGCGGAGCATGGTGGAATCGAAGACCGCCAGGTAATCCCGCGGCGTCTGCCACCCGCGCTGCCGCAACGGCCCCGCTAAATCCACGTGGCGGTTCACCAGCGCCATGCCATGGTCGGAAAAAACACGGAAGTGAACCTGCGGATCGCGGTCCTCCGCCGCCGTGTAGAGATCGTCAATGGCGGCGGTGTAGCGCTCCAGTTCCCGCCGGATCGCCTCCGGATCGTCGCGATGCAGATGCAGGAAGTGGTCCAGTTGGCTCAAATAGATGAACTGCGCCCGCACCGCGCCTCCCTCGAGGTCGTGGCGCGCGCGGCGCAGCAGGGTCCAGTCGTCGCCGTCGCGATAGGAGTAGATGGCGTGGGGAATGTTGGCCGCCCGCCACAGATCAAACGCGGAGGGCTGCGGCGCCAAGCTTCCGGCCTGATACAGATAGCGCTTTTCCGCCCAATTGAACCAGGGCAGCAACGCCGGCCGGACGGCGCACTCGAAGCTCGGACCCAGCTGTAAAACATGGCGGCCGGCCCATCCCAGGGCGAAGCGCCCATAGCGATTGTCCAAACCGCGCAGCGCCGGCTGCGGCAGCCGCCGCAGCCAGCGAAAGGGCGAGCCGGCGGGATCAAAGACGAGCAGGTTCCAGTGGCCGTGGACGGCGGGCGGCACGCCACTCAAGATGGTGGGGATGGCGCCGGAGCTATAGCCCAAGGTCGTGCGCAGCCGTCGGCGCCAGCGCAGCAGCGGCAGGAATCCGTAGGCCTCGGCCAGCCGCCAGCCCAGCGCGTCGATCAGGATATAGACCGCGAGTCCTACACCTTCGGCGGCGGCGGCGCCACCCGGCGCCACCCCCCCGGGGCATACAGCAGAATGTTTTTGGGTGTCCATAACAGACGATCGAGGCAAATGCGCGGGGCGTAGCTCCCCGGGCGGCAACGCAACCAACCCTGCAATTGCCGGGCCGAAGTATGAGTAAGCAGGGCGTTGCGGCATATCCGCAACGCGCCCGCCTCCGTCAACCCCGGTTGAGAGGTGCACACGGCGGCGTAACCGATGCTGAGCGCTGTTTCCAGCACTCTTCGATTCCACAACCCGTAAGGCGCCGCCAAATACCGCACCCGCGTGCCGGCACCGTCCTGCAGCATGTGCCGCGCCCTGCGCAGTTGCGATTCCAACTCGCGCCGCGGCAGCAGCGGCAACGCGCAGTGCTCGTGGCCATGGGACTCAATGCCCATGCCGGCGCGCTGCAATGCCTGAATTCCGCTCCAGTCCAGGTATCCCGCCCGTCCCACGTACGCGCTATTGATGAAAAAACTGGCCCGCATGCCAAATTCCTGCAGCAGCGGCAGCGCCGTCTCCACATCGCTGCGTCCACCGTCGTCGAAGCACAAAACCACCGGGCGCCCGCGGCAGGCGTCGCCACGCCACCAAGCGTCCAACTCCATGACGGTGATTTCGCCCCTCGCCTGCGCGCCCTGCAAAAGCCGCAAATGTTCGAGAAACTGGCCGCGGGCCAAGTCGAAGCGTGCGATCCCAGCACCGCCATCCTCGGCCAAACCGTGCAGCAGCAGCAGGACAGCGCGCGCTGGCGCCGCCGCCGCCTGCGCCGATGCCGGCACCCGTACTAGCGCACCTGTTGCCATGCCGTTTGCCCCCGGTCGCGAAGAAATACCACGAACCCCCACAGAAAGGCCGCGTTCATGGCCAGGAAAAAGTACAGCCCCTGCGCCAGGCGGAAACGGTGCGCCAGCGCCAGTCCGCTGCCACCCAACCACGCCAGCCCATACAGGACCGCCTGCGCCACCAGCACGCCGCGATAGAATGGCAGCTGCCAAAGCGCCAGGTTGGCCGCCAGCCCCAGCACCAGGAAAAACGGCACGCACCAGCGCAGCAGTTTGTGCGACACCAAGGCCCAGCGCGTGTAGCCATCCAGCCGCGTCTCCAGCAGCTCGCCCAAGGCGCGGAAACTCCCCACCGCCAGCCGCACCCGCCGCTGGAACTCCCCGCGCAGCGAGGGCGCCGGCACCTCCCACGCCCAGGCCTCCGGGTCGTAGACCACGCCGAAGCCGGCGCGGCGCGCGTGCATGGGCACCAGAAAGTCTTCGATCCAGGCGGTGGAGCTCAGCTGCGGAAAGCACTCCCGGCGTACCGCGTAGAGCGCCCCGCTGGCGGTCAGCGTGGCCCGCAGCCGCCCCTCCATCAGCCGCAGCAGACACTCGTACGCCCAGTAGGCGCCCTCGGTGTGCTGGGATCCGGCATGGTGCGTAAAGCGCAGCGCGCCGCAGACCACGCCCACCCGCGGGTCCGCGAAATGGCGCAGCAGCAGGCGCGCCGTATCCGGCTGCGGACGCGTGCTGGCGTCCAGCAGCAGCAGCACGGGATGACGGGCCCAAGCCACGCCGGCGTTGAGCGCGCTCGCTTTGCCCTGCTGGGTGGGGAGGCGATGCACTTGCATCCAAGGCTCGCGCAAACGCTCCAGGCAGGCGTCGGTGCCGTCGCTGGAGCCGTCGGAGACGATCACCAGCTCCAGGCGCTCGCGCGGATAATCCAGCCGGCGCAGGCTCTCGATCAAGCCGGCGATCTCGCCCTCTTCATTGTGGGCCGCCACCACGATGCTGACCGCCGGCAACGCCGGCCCGGCGCTGGCGCTGGCGGCGGGCGCCGCACCCAGCAGCCGCCGCCACGCGCCGCCCAACTCCGCCGCCGACGAGGCCACGAACAGGAGTAGCGGATAGCCGGCATAGGTATAGACCACCAATCCCAGCGAGGTCCAGAAGATGGTTTGCAGCGCCAGGCTCACCCAGGGATTCATCGTCCACCTCGTCCCAGACACACCACCTTCAGCGTTTGCAGGAGGATGATCAGATCCAACCCCAGCGACAGGTGCTTGATATAGAACAGGTCGTAGGCCAGCTTTTCCCGGTTGTCGTCCAGCGTGGCGCAGTAGCCGCGGTTCACCTGCGCCCAGCCCGTCGCTCCCGGCAACACGCTCCACCGCTGTTCATACCAGGGGATGGCGCGGCAGCACTCCGCCTCCTGCTCGGGAATGAAGGGCCGCGGGCCGACCAGGCTCATCTCCCCCCGCAAGATGTTGATCAACTGCGGCAGCTCATCCAGACGCAGGCGGCGCAGCCAGCGCCCGGCGCGGGTGCAGCGCGGATCGTGGAGTCCTGCCGGCAGGGCCGCGTTGCCGGAGTTCACGAACATGGTCCGGAACTTGTAGAGGGTGAACGTGTGCCCGCCGCGGCCCACGCGGCGCTGGCGGAAGATCACCGGCCCGGGCGAGTCCAAGCGCACCAGTACGGCCACGCACAGCAGCAGCGGCACGCTCGCCACCAGAGCGGCGCCCGCCACCAGGGCATCCAGCAGGCGCTTGCGCGCCAGGACCGCGCGCCCCACCTGGCCCTCGACGGCGGCATAAATCGGTTCCACCTCAGCCCGGCTGCCGTGCGGCGCCGGCGCCGGCAGCGCGACCTTGCCGCTGAGCCGCTCATACCACTCGGCGCCGTCTTCCAGACGGCAGCCGGCCGCTTCCAGGTGCTGCCGCACCGGCGCCGGAACCACCTCCCAGCCGCCGGGAAACGCCGCCAGCAGCCACCGTGCCCACGGCCGCTCGGCGCCCCGCGCCAGCGCCAGCAAATCCTCGCGCCGCGGCGTGCTCAACCGTCCCGCCAGCGGCCAGCCCAGCTCGCCGTGCCGGCACAGCTCGCCGTACAGAACGTCGGCCAGCTCGCCCGCCCCCAGCACCAGCGCCGGCTCCCGTCGCCGCAGGTGGCGCACTCCAAACAACCACCCGCAGCGCACCCCAGCCACGGTGAACCCGGCCGCGGCCAACACTGGCACCGCCCAGCGCGGGTTGACGTCGAGATCGGGAAACATCCACAGCAACCCCGCCATCGCCAGCGCCAACACGCCCAGCGCCAGCGGCAGCCGCTGCCACATCTCCCGCCAATCGCCCAGCACCGGACATTCGTACAGATCGAAACCGTAGAGGCAGAGCAGGCACAGAGCACAGACCAACCCGATGCGCCAGCCCGCGTCCTCGCGCAGCACCAGCGGAGCGTCATGGCCGAAACGGTACAGCAGCCCGGCGCTCAGCGTCAGCACCATCACCCCGGCTTCGCCGAGCGCCATCTGCCAGCCGCGGCGGCGGGGAAGGTATTGCGGAATCACTTGGGCAGCCATTGAAAATATCCGGTGAATTACCTATGGCACGTTCCCTGCACGTCACTTGCCAACGCCGCCAGCGCCGCCCGGATAGTACTGGTCGTAATAGCGGTGCTCGCGCGCCGAGTAGTCGTTCAGGATCACGCCCAACCATTTCTCCCGCTCCAATTGCCGCGCCCCCTGCTGCAGGTCGCTCTGGCGGCTATGGTTGGCGCGCGCCACCAGCAGCACGCCGTCGGCGGCGCGGGCCCAGTGCGCGGCATCGGCCATGGGCAGCAGCGGCGGCGCGTCGATCACAATCCAATCGAAGTGCGGCTCCAGCAGCCGCAAAATGCTGATGGGCGAGCACGCCTGCAGCAGCTCCAGCGGCAAGCCGGCGCTGCGCCCCGCCGGCAGCACCCACAGCGGCAGGCCGCTCCAGCGCGCCATGCACTCCGGCAGCGCCCGCCGTTGCTCCAGCCAATCCGCCAGCCCGCCCTCGTGGCGCAACCCCATGCGGGCGAGCAGCGCCGGGCGGTGCAGATCGCCTTCCAGCAGCAGCACGCGTTGCCGGCCCGGACGCGCCAGCGTGAAGGCCAAATTGGCGGCGCTGACACTCTTGCCCTCGCCCGGCGCCGCGCTGGTCACCAGCACCTTGGCCAGCGGCCGGCGCGTGCGGGCGTGCAACAACCCCACCGCCAAGCGCCGGAACTGCT
>JANWJU010000137.1 GCA_025451775.1 Terriglobales bacterium | reverse complement strand
GTCGCCGGTGCGCCATCGCTGAAGTGGATCGCGCCGTCTTGGTTCAGGAAAAAGTACCGTGTCCCGGCGCCCGATTGCGGGGAGGCGGTGATGACATAGCCGGAGCAGGGGGTGCCGCTGGCCGCCGTATAGGTGTAGATGTAGCCCTGCTTGGCGGTGGTTGCAGCTTTCGCCATGGCGGCGTCGATGAGGTTGGCGGCGCTGGCGCTATCGGGGCTGCCGTTTTCGGGCGGGCCCAAAGCCAGCAGCGTGGGCGGGTAACCGACGTTGGGGTAGTTGGTGGCGTAGGCGTTCAAAACGGTGCTCAGCGTCTTGAGGTTGCCTTCGGCGGCGGTGGCGTTGGTGTGCTGCTTCAACTTCTCCAGGTTGGGGATGGCCACCGCCATGATGATCATGATGATGGCCACCGCGATCAGCAACTCGATCAGGGAGAACCCCAGCATCGGGCGGGTGCATTCGCCGCCCTGCTCGCGTTGAGATCCGCGGATCGACCCACGGCTAGATCCGCCACGCCGGGTAAGAAGAACAAGCCGGTCCACTCTCATGAAGGTTATCTTACGCCAGATTTACAATAGGCTATGCGCTGCCCCATCTGCGGCCAGTCCGTTGCACCCACGGCGCCCGAGTACCCGTTCTGCAGCCAGCGTTGCCGGACGCGGGACCTCGCCAACTGGGCCACGGGCGCCTACCGCATCCCGGTCAAACCCGAGGATGAGGCTGGCAACGATCCGGCGCTCGAGGATGAGGATGAGGATGAGGATTAAGCCATAGCCGGCGTACGCAACCGGCGCGCGACCTTGGGACCGCAACGCTCGAAATCGCGAACGTTCCAGGTGTAGATCACATCGGCGCCGGCCTTGAGCGCGCACTGCGCCAACAAGGCATCATAGATCCCGCCCCCCATGATGCCGTGCTCGGCCGCGCCAGCGAGCGTCGCGGCATACTCCTCCGGGCTTAGCCCAACCACCGAGAGCCGATCCCGTAGACCGTCGATGTAAACCATGGCTGCAGCCGCACTCGTGCGGCGTGGCTTGGCCATGCCAGTGAGCGTGGCATATATTTCGGCCAGTCCGTGAGCGCCGCAGTATCCCGCCCCGGCCTTCTCGCCGGCCACAACCCGCCAACTGGCAAGATGATGAGGAAGCGATTCGTGAAAGCACGCCACCAGAACCGAGGTGTCAAAGAAGACCTTCACTCGGACTCGCCCAAGATGGCTCGCATCCGCTCGTCACGGCTGCGCTGAATTGCCTGATTGATGTCTTCCAGGCTCATGGGAGGGCCACCGCGCATCACCCAAAGCCCACCTTTGTTGACCAAATGCGCCTCGGGATAGATCGGCCGGAGCGTGATCTGATCCTCGGAGACGTCGATGCCGAGCGCGTCCCCAGCTTTCAGGCCCAACTGGTCGCGGATCGGCTTGGGGAGGACAATGCGGCCGGCGCTGTCCATGGTCAAATGGCGCTTCATAATGGCATTTTACCATTAGAAAATGCCATTTTTACCGCAGCCACTGCTCCAACTCGACCGCGCGCGCGGTCTTGTCGTCGCGGTACTTGACGATGACCGGGGTGTAGAGCGATAGGCCCCACTCCGGGCCTTTACCGCGGGCCACGGCGCGGGAGCCGGGCACGACCACGGCGTCGGGGGGGATCACCAAGGGCGCTCCTTCTTCGGCGCGGTACACGGTCTCGCGGACGAGGTCATAAACGGGTGTCGAGGCGGTGAGAATGGTGCCCGAGGCGAGCACCGCACGCGCGCCAACGCGGGTGCCTTCGTAGATGCCACAGTTGCCGCCGATCAGGACGTCATCCTCGATGATCACGGGGGCGGCGTTCACCGGCTCCAGCACGCCGCCGATCTGCGCGGCGGCACTGAGGTGCACGCGCGCCCCGATTTGAGCGCAGGAGCCAACCAAGGCATGGGAGTCGATGAGCGTGCCCGCGCCTACGTAGGCGCCGATATTGACGTACGCGGGCGGCATGCAAATAACGCCGGGGGCGAGGTAGGCGCCATCGCGTACGGAGGTCCCGCCCGGGACCAGGCGCACTTTGTCGGCGATGGTGAACGTCCTCACCGGCAGGGTGTGCTTGTCAAAGGCTTGCAGCGGCAGGGCGGCGGGCTGGGCCTCCAAACGTCCGAGCCGGAAGCCGAGCAGGATGCCCTGCTTGACCCAGACGTTGACGCGCCAGCCGCTCGCGGTGGGCTCGGCGGCCCGCAGCGCGCCTTGATTGAGCTGCTGTTTCAACTCGGCAAAGGCGGCCTCGGCCTCGGCGCGGCGCGGTTCCAGGTCGGCGAGCGCCGTCAGACGTTGGATGGTATCGGCAAGCACGGACATAGGGCCGCTATTCCAGCAGCCCGAGCTCGATCAGAATGGCGTCGAGCCGTTCGCGCGTGGCGGGCTGCACCGGCACCATGGGCAGCCGGTAGACGGGCGCACACAGGCCCAGGCGGGACAGCACGTACTTGACCGGTCCCGGACTGGACTCGATAAAGTTGCCCTCCAGCAGCCGCAGATAGCGGAAGTGCAGCGCGCGCGCGGCCACAATATCGCCCTCCAGCGCCAGCTTGACCATCATCGCCATGGGCGCGGGGATGGCGTTGGAGGCGACGCTGACCAACCCCTGCCCGCCGAGGGCGAGGATGGGCAGCGCCATGGCGTCATCGCCAGAGAGGACGGCAAAGCCAGCGGGCGCGGACGCCAGCACGGCGCCGATTTGGGACAGGTTCCCGGAGGCTTCCTTAATCGCAATAATGTTGCGGATCTGCGCCAGCCGCAGCGTGGTCGCGGCTTCCAGGTTGCTGGCGGTGCGGCTGGGCACGTTGTAGAGCACAATCGGCGTGCGGACCGCCGCGGCGATGGCGGCAAAGTGCTCATACAGTCCGGCTTGCGTGGGCTTGTTGTAGTAGGGCGCGACCGACAGGATGCCGTCCACGCCCAGCGACTCCAGTTGCCGGGACATGTCGATCACGTGCTGGGTGTTGTTGCCGCCGGCGCCACCGAGCACGGGCACGCGCCGGGGAGCGGCCGCGGACTCCTCGACCGCGATCTGCACCAGGCGCAGGTGCTCGCCAGTGGTCAGCGTGGGCGTCTCGCCGGTGGTGCCGCAGGGCACGAGGAAATCGATTCCCTGCTCGATCTGCACGCGGATCAGGCGGCGGTACGCAGCGTCGTCCACAGTGCCATCGGCGGCAAAGGGCGTGACCAAAGCCGTGCCGCAGCCGCGGAATACATAGGAGGATGGCGGAGCGTCGTTCATGAATACCGGAAATGTTCCTGCTTTAATTATACGGTCTCACTCCGCCGGGCGCGGCGCGGCGGCGATGATTTCCGGAAACACGGCGGCGAATTCGTGCAGCCCGCGCCGGCCCAGGATCCAGTGCGCGGCCAGCAGCGCGCCGGCGGCGAAGCCGCGGCGGGAACGGGCGGTGTGGGTGAAGGTGACGGTGTCTTCGGGTGAGTCGAAACCGACCGTATGCGTCCCCGGCAGCGATCCGGCGCGCGTCGAAGCCACATTGCCTGGCGCCACGGGATGCCCGGCGGCCGCGAGGACGCGGGTCAGCTCCAGCGCCGTGCCTGAGGGCGCATCTTTTTTCTGGCGGTGGTGCGCTTCCCATACAAAACCTTCGTAGCTCGCCGGCAGCGCCTCCGCCACCGCCCGCACACCGCGATAGAACGCCTGCACGCCCACGGAAAAATTGGCCCCGTAAACGGCGCCCACCGCCGCTGGCTCGACCTGGGCGCGCACCGTCTCCAGGTGCTCCAACCACCCCGTCGTACCGATGATGAGCGGGATACCCGCCGCCATGCAGCGCTCGACGTGCTCGGGCACCGCACCCGCCACACTAAAATCGATGGCCACCAGCGCCGGCGACCAGCCCGAGGTCCAAGCGTCACCCACATCGAGCGTCTTCACCACCCGATGTCCTTGTTCGGCGGCCATCTCCGCCACCAGCCGGTTCATTTTTCCGTAGCCGAGAAGCAGCAGATCCATAGGTCAGCATTATAGCCAGAACATCTGCGGTGCCGTCGAGGGGGGGCGAGGAGGATTGGCGGCTGAGGCGAGATCAGAGCTCGAACGGGCGGCGGTGGGCGTGGGTGCGGATGAACTCGGCGATCTCGGCCATGCGGCTGCCGGGTGGGAAGACGGCGGCGACGCCGGCGGCTTTGAGCGCCGGAATATCGGGTTCAGGGACAATGCCGCCCAGCACGACCAGCACGTCGTCCATGTGACGCTCGCGCAGTTGGCGCATCAACTCGGGGACGATGGCGTTGTGAGCGCCGCTGAGGATCGAGAGCCCGATGCAGTCCACGTCCTCCTGCAGGGCGGCGTTGGCGATCATCTCGGGCGTCTGCCGCAGGCCGGTGTAGATGATCTCCATGCCGGCGTCGCGCAAGCCGCGGGCAACAACTTTCGCGCCGCGATCGTGGCCATCGAGACCGGGCTTGGCCACCAGCACGCGGATGTGATGCGACGATTCCATGGCCATCATGCCACCGCCGTTTCCGTGTAGGTGCCGAGCACGTCACGCAGGGCGGCGCAGATCTCGCCCAGCGTGCACCACGAGCGGGCGCAGGCGAGTAGCGCCGGCATGACGTTCGCGCCGGTGCCGGCATCCCGCCGCAGCCGGTCCAGGCTGGCGGCGGCGGCCGCCGCCGCACGCCGCGCGCGCAGGCGTTCGAGTTTGGCGCCTTGATGCGCCGCGGCCTGATCGCCGATGTACAGGATGGAGGGCGCGGCCTCCTCGCCCGCGAAGGCGTTCACGCCCACAACCCGCTTCTCGCCCCGCTCCAGCGCCTGCTGGTAGCGGTAGCTCGCGTCGGCGATCTCGCGCTGCGGAAAGCCCTGCTCGACCGCCGCCACCATGCCCCCCATGGCGTCGAGACGGCGGAAGTACTCCTCGGCGCCGTCTTGCAAGTCGCGCGTCAGCTTCTCCAGAAAGAACGCACCTCCGAGCGGGTCGGGCGTCCCGGTCACGCCGCTCTCATGCGCAATCACCTGCTGCGTGCGCAGCGCCAGCGTGGCGGCTGCGGCGGTGGGCAGAGCCAGGGCTTCGTCCAACGCGTTGGTGTGCAGCGACTGGCAGCCGCCCAGTACCGCCGCCAGCGCCTGCCAGGCCACGCGCGCCACGTTGTTGTAGGGTTGCTGGGCGGTGAGTGAAACGCCCGCCGTCTGGGCATGGAAGCGCAGCGCCGTGCTGCGGGCCTGGCGGGCGCCGTAACGCTCGGTCATCACCCGGTGCCAGAGCAGGCGCGCTGCCCGGTACTTGGCGATCTCCTCGAAGAAGTCGCTGTGCGCGTTGAAGAAAAACGACAGCCGCGGCGCGAACGCGTCCACGTCCAAGCCCCGGCGCAGCGCCCACTCCACATACTCCATGCCGTCGCGCAGCGTGAAAGCCAGCTCCTGCAGCGCGGTCGAGCCGGCTTCGCGGATGTGATAGCCGCTCACCGACACGGGGTTGAAGCGCGGCGTCTCCCGCGTGGCGAACTCAATCGTATCGGTCACCAAACGCATGGCCGGCGCGGGCGGGAAGATGTACTCCTTCTGCGCAATGTACTCTTTGAGGATGTCGTTCTGCAGCGTGCCCCGCAGCGACTTCCAATCGGCGCCCTGGCGCTCCGCCGCCACCAGGAACATGGCCCAAATCGCCGCCGCCGGACCGTTGATGGTCATCGAGGTGCTGACGTGATCGAGGCGAATGCCGTGGAACAACGCTTCCACATCCTCGACCGAATCCACCGCCACGCCGCACTTCCCCACTTCGCCGGCGGCGAGCGGATCATCGCTGTCGTAGCCCATCAACGTGGGCAAGTCGAAGGCCACCGAGAGCCCGTTCTGCCCCTGGGAGAGCAGCCAGTGATAGCGCTCGTTGGTCTCCTGCGCGGTGGCAAAGCCGGAGAACTGCCGCATCGTCCACAGCTTGCCGTGGTAGCCGCTGGCGTGGATGCCGCGCCCATACGGCGCCTCCCCCGGACGGCCCAGATCCCGGTCCAGGTCGAAATCCGGCGGCAGGTCGGCAGCCGTGTACACCGGCTGCACCGGCACGCCGCTGATTGTGGTCCAGTCCAGCACCTGATTCAGTCTAATGCGGAAGCGGTATGGGCTGCGGAATCGCCTCGCCATCTTTGCGCGGGTCCGAGGCGCCGTATTTGACCCCGCTGGCGGAGTCGAACATCACCGCCTGCCCGCCGCCGACCACATCCGAGTAGTCGCTGCCCAGCGTCAGCGTGTCGCCGCGTTGCCGCAGCAGCTTGCGCGCGGCTGGGGGAACACGGTCCTCGACGAAAAACGTGCAGCCGCCAAAGCTGGGGTTGGTGAACCGCGGCGCTTCCATCGCGGCTTGGATGTCCATGCCGTGGTCGGCGATGTCGCTGACGAACTGCGCGTGCGCCTGTGCCTGGTTCAACCCGCCCATGATGCCGAAGCCGATGTGCACGCTGCCCTTCTGCATGAAGCCGGGAATCAGCGTGTGGAATGGACGTTTGTGCGGCGCCAGCACGTCCGGATGATGGGGATCGAGCACGAACAGCGCCCCCCGGTTCTGCAATGCGAAGCCGTAGTGATCGACCACCACGCCCGAACCGAACTCCTGGTACAAGCTCTGAATCAGCGAGACGATATTGCCTTGGGCATCAACCGCCGAGAGGTAAACGGTATCGCTGTTGAAGCGCGCCGGATCGCCGGGGGATACGTTGCAGCCGGCGTGGCTCATGTCGATCTTTTTCACGCGCTGGGCGGCATAGGCTCTCGAGATGATGCCACCGGACGGAACCTGCACCAGGCGGGGGTCGCCATCGTAGGCGTAGAGGTCGGCGTAGGCGAGCTTTTGTGCCTCGGTTTCAACGTACCAACTGCGGGGATCGGAGAAGCCCCAGGCGCCGAGCGGGAAATGCGAGAACAAATTGAGCATCTCCAGCGTGGCGATGCCCTGCGTGTTGGGCGGCAGCTCGTAGACAGTCCAGCCACGGTAGGTGGTCGAGAGCGGCGTGACCCACTGCGGCTGGTATGCGGATAAATCGGCGGCGGTCATCACGCCCCCAAGCCGGTTCGAGGTGGCCAGGATGGCGCGCGCAATGGCGCCATCGTAGAACGCGTCCGGCCCTTGCTCCGCGATCAGCCGCAACGCGCTGGCGTAGGCCGGGTTGCGGAAGACCTCGCCCATGGCAGGCGTGTGGCCGTTGATCAGATAGACTTGGCGGGCGTTGGGGCCGGCTTCGAGCTTCGGCTGGGACTCCCTCCATTGGCCGGCGATCCATTCGGTGACCGGAAAACCATGCTCGGCGTAATAGATGGCTGGCTGGAACAGGTCTGCCCAGGGCAGGCGGCCAAACTTCTGGTGCAGCGCCTCCCAGCCCCGCACCGCGCCCGGCACGGTCACCGAATCGATGCCGGACTGCGGCATGGTCTGGTCACCCTTGCTCCGCATCCGCGCCAAGGTGAGCCCGGCGGGCGCCCACCCACTGGAGTTCAGGCCGGAAATCTTGCCCGTCTGGGCGTCCCACACGGTGGCGAACAGGTCGCCGCCCATGCCGTTCATCATGGGTTCGACGACGCCCAGCGTGGCGTTGGCGGCAATGGCAGCGTCGGCGGCCGAACCACCCTCGGCAAGCATCTGCGCCCCCGCCTGCGCCGCCAGCGTTTGGCTTGCGGCTACGATGCCCAGCTTCGAGATCACCATCGATCGCGCCTGGGTGCGGCCCGGCCGAGCCGCTTGCCCGAGCGCATTTGCAGATATGGCGGCCAGCACCGCCACGGTGAACGACCAACGCATATCGGGACTTTAACCCGAATCAGTCCTGGGGCATCCGGATGATTCCGGGCCAGCGGTCAAAATCCCGGTCGAAGCTGAAGATCCGCCTCACGCCCCGATTCTCCATCGATGCGAGGTGGATGGCATCACGAGCCGATAGTGCTTGCGGCGCCTGCACGATCTCAGCCGCTCGCAAAACCTCCGACTGTCCCACCGCCATGACCTCGTCCACCATCGCCAAGGTCTTTACCAACAAGGCCGCGATCTCCTGCCGTCGCCCAATCTTGGTGTAGCGGTGCACGATCTCCTGCAAGACTTCCGCGTCCGTGCAGATTTCTTCTCTGTTCCTGGCCAACCGCTCCAGGAATTCCATCGCCGCGGTCCGGTTCGGATGTGGTGCGCCCGCCGTGTACATGGGTACATTGGCGTCAAGGAAGATCACTGGGATGCTCGGGTACCGATTCCTGGATCATTTGCTCGATATCGGCGGTAGGAAGATTCATCGCGGCCATAGCCCGAAGCGCCGCCAATTTCACCTCCGGATCCTTCAACGAGATGCCGCCACGAGCCTCGCGCATCACACGGCGCGCCCACTCGCCCACGGGCACACCCCGGCGGCGCGCCGCTGCCTTGATTTCGGCCATTTCCTCTTCGGAAACCAGCACTTGCAGGCGCTTACTCATGTGATGAGTATAGCCTACTCATCGCG
>JANWJU010000136.1 GCA_025451775.1 Terriglobales bacterium | reverse complement strand
CGCACCGGTGTCGCCGCTGGTGCCGGTGGCGGCGAGCGTGATGGGCGCGGCGACCGGATAGGTCTGGGTGGCCGCGGCGGTGAAGTTGACCGTGTCGGCGCCCTTATTGACGGTGATCGACTGGGAGAACGACCCGGCGAGGTAGTTGGTGTCGGCGGCTTGAGAGGCCTGGACCACGACGGTGCCGGCGCCGGTGATGGTGAGCGCGCTGCCGCTGACGGTGGCGGGGCCGGAGGTCACCGCGAACGAAACGGCGCCGGTGTCGCCGCTGGCGCCGGTGGCGGCGAGCGTGATGGGCGCGGCGACCGGGTAGGTCTGCGCCGCCACGGCGGTGAAGTTGACGGCATCGGCGCCCGGGGTGGCGGTGCCGCCCAGCGTGACCGTCTGTCGTGCCGCGCTCGCATTCAGGTCGTCGTCGGTGACGACCAGCGAGCCGCTGATCGAGCCGGTGGCGGCGGGGGTGAAGTCGATCGCGGCGGTGCAGGAGGCACTCGCCGCCAGGGTGGCCGGGCTGGACGAGGACGTGAGCAGCGGGCAGGTGGAGGCGCCGTCGAAGGCGAAGTTGGCGGCGAGGCTGGGATTGTTTCCCGTCCCAGGCACGGCGAAGGTCAGCGCCGAGGTGCCGTTGTTCTCGATCGTCACGGTCTGCGGGCTATCGCTACTGGTTGCGCCCACCCCGGTCGAAGCGAAACTCAGGCTGGGCGCCTGGCTCAGGTCCAGCTCGGTCACCGCATTGTGGCCGGAGTCGGCGACATAGACATTCCCGCTCCCGTCGACCGCTGCGCCGGCGGGCGAAGAGAAACCGCTGCCCAGCGTGGTCACGCAATCCGAATTGGCGCAGTTGGCGGGCATCTTCTTCACCACAGTGTCGCTGGCATCGGCGACATAGACATTCCCGTTCCCGTCCACTCCTACGCCGCGGGGCGAAGAGAAGCCGCCGCCCAGCGTGGTCACGCAACCCGATGAAGCGCAGCCGGCAGGCACCTCCTTCACCGCACCGTTGCCTTGATCGGCGACATAGACGTTCCCATTCCAGTCCACCGCCGCCCCGTAAGGGGCCAAGAAGCCGCCGCCCAGCGTGATCACACAATTCGACGTAGTGCAGCCGACCGGCATCTCCTTCACCAGATTGTTGCTTTTATCGGCGACATAGACGTTGCCGCTCCCGTCCACCGCCACGCCCGTGGGATTAGAGAAGCCGCCGCTCAGCGTGATCAGGCAAGCCACTGAGGTGCAGCCGGCGGGCATCTCCTGCACCAGACTTGGGCTGTAGTAGGCGACATAGACGTTGCCGCTCCCGTCCACCGCCACGCCTTCGGGAAAATTGGAGCTGAGGACCGCCAGCGTGATCACGCAACCCGAGGAGGTGCAGCCAGCGGGTATCTTTTTCACCTCACCGTTGCTGTAATCGGCGACATAGACGTTGCCGCTCCCGTCCACCGCCACGCCGCTGGGTGAAGAGAAGCCGCCGCCCAGCGTGCTCCTGGTGCCGGGCGGGTAGATGATCGCGGGCCCGGAGCCGGAGCCGTAAACATAACCGGTTGCAATCGGGTTGCCGCTCGAGTTGTCCAGCACCACGGCGCCGTAGCGCGTCCCGGCATCGCCGGGCGTAAAGGTGACGTCGACCGTGCAGGTATCGCCCGCGCTGTAGCGATGACTGGTCCCGTTCGTGGTGCAGCTTCCCGTTCCCGCATCCTTGAAATCCAGGTTCGCCGCCCCCTGCGTCAGTACCACCGGCGCGTTGATCGTGCCGGTGGTGTAAAAGACAAAGCTCAACGTCAGGCTTGGGGGCGTGGAGGTGGCCATCGCCACGGAACCAAAGTTCACCCCACGCCGCTGGATCTCCTCCACCGCACTGTTGCCCTCATCGGCGACGTAGACGTTCCCGCCCCCGTCCACCGTCACGCCGAAGGGGCTGGAGAAGCCGCCGTTTAGCGCGGTCACGCAACTGGCGGAGGCGCAGACGGCGGCCATCTCCTTGACCGCATTATTGCCGCTATCGGCGACATAGACGTTCCCGCTCCCGTCCACCGCCACGCCACTGGGAAAGAAGCCTCCGCCCAGGGTGGTCACGCAGGTCGAGAGTGCGCAGGCGGCGGGCATCTTCTTCACGGCATTGTTGCCCTGATCGGCGACATAGACGTTCCCGCCCCCATCCACCGCCACACCGGTGGGGAAAGAGAAGCCGCCGCCCAGCGTCATCACGCAACCCGAGTTGGCGCAGTGGGCGGGCATCTCCTTCACCGCATTGTTGCCGTAATCGGCGACATAGACGTTTCCGCTTCCGTCCACGGCCACGCCGGCGGGGCTGGAGAAGCCGCCGCCCAGGGTGGTCACGCAACCCGAGTTGGCGCAGCCGGCCGGCATCTGCTTGACCGCGCCGTTGCCCTGATCGGCGACATAGATGTTCCCGCTTCCATCGACCGCCACGCCAAAGGGGCTGGAGAAGCCGCCGCCCAAAGGGATCACGCAAGTCGAGGAGGCGCAGCCGGCGGGTATCTCCATCACCGCGGTGCTGCCCTGATCGGCGACATAGACGTTCCCGCTCCCGTCCACCGCCACGCCGGCGGGCGAAGTGAAGCCGCCGCCCAGAAGATGGCCAAAATACGCCGACGGCCCGCCGGTGGGTAGGGCCAGCGCCGCCGCCATGCCGCCCAGCGCTGCCGCCAGTCCGCCCACCGCCGCCCACCGCCAGGCCGCCCGCCGCCCCGCCCGCCGAGGATGGTCCGATCTAGGCAAGTGCATCATCCGCTCCTGACTCAGCCGCGCATGTGTCGGCGGCGCCGCGGAGCCGACTCAGGTAGGCGCGTGCAACCATCCCCTGCCCAGCAATCGCGGTCCGGCTAGCCCGAGCCCATTCCAGAATAACTTCGCAGCCCAGATTAAGCAACCACTTACTTGCAATTACGCGCCGGCCGCGGCGCTTATGGCGGCGCAGTCATTACGGATCCGGCGCTGCAACCTATGAGCTGTCAGCTAATAGCTTTTAGGCACGCGAAGGCGCGCCCGCTAAGAGTCAGGCGCAAAAAAGCAGAGCGGGCATCCCCTGCCGCCAATCGAAGCCCGCCTTCAAGCGACCAGCGGGAGCGACCCCAGCGAAAAGTGGCGAGCCACTCCCTCGCGGCTGGGGCGGCGAGGCCCGCAGGGAGGCCCGGCCCATGGCCGGCGGGCCGTTGCCCGCGGGCCTCTTAATGAAAGCGGGGCGGCGGGGGGTGGAAGCGGGCGGCGTCGGCGGTGTGCTGCTGGCGGGCCCAGGTCATCGCCTTGACCAACGGCGCGGGCAGGGCGGCGTTGATCTTGGGCACGGCGGCTTGATTGGCCAAGCGCCAGCCGATGGCGTAGACGGTGCGCGCCACCTCCTGCATTTTGTGGTAATCGATCTTTTGCGGTTCGTCGCCGGGGCGGTGGTAGTCGCGGTGCACACCGTCAAAAAAGAAGATGATGGGGATACCCTGGGCGGCGTAGTTGAAGTGATCGGAGCGGTAGAAGATCTGCTCCGGGTCGTCGGTGCGGTCGTAGTAGTGGTTCAATTGCAGACGGTAATCGCCGGCATTGACGGCGTCCATGGTGTGTTCGAGATCGGAGCTGGAGACCTCCGGGCCAATGACATAGATTTCATCGGCGGAGGTCAGGCGGGCGTCAGCGGCGTTGGTATCGCCGGCGGGCTTGCTGCGGCCGACCATGTCCATGTTGAGGTCGGTGATGATGCCGGGGAGCGCGATGGTGGGGAAGCGGGTGAAGTACTCCGAACCCCACAGGCCCTCTTCTTCGCCGGCGTGCCAGATGAAGGCGATGGAGCGGCGCGGCGGGGGCCCGGTGGCATAAGCGCGGGCCAAGGCCAGCAAGGCGGTCGATCCTGAACCGTCGTCGTCGGCGCCATTGTAGATGGCGTCGCCATCGACGGGCTTGCCGACGCCCAGGTGGTCGAGATGAGCGCTGATGACGAGGTACTGATGCCGCAGCACCGGATCCGAGCCAGGCAGGATGGCGATCACATCTTCGGCCTGCGCGTGTTGGGTCGAGGCGCTTACGGTGAGGTCGATCACGGCTCCCGGCTGGGCTTTCCGCAACGCCTCCCACAGGCCTGCCCCCGCGTATACCTGCGGCGGGACGCTGCCGGCGAGCGGCAAAAACCGCTCGACGTGATAGCCGGACCGCGGCGGCCGCGGCTGCGCGCCGCCGTGTATGAGCGCCAGAACGTCGTTGCCGTCCATGAGGGCCGCCGTCTCGCCGCTGGGGAACGCCAACTGGCCGGAAGCGTGGCGGTCGGCATCGACGCCGGTGATGGTGAAATCAGTGCCGAGGTTGAAGCTCCGGCCGTCCAGGCTAAGGCGGGCGCTGCTGATCTGGGAGCGAGCCAGCGCGAAGTGAAGCAGGAACGGCGCCAGCGGGCCAAGTTTGGGGTCACCAGTACCGGGAGCGTCGCCGCCGCCTTCGAGCCCCAGTTGCGCCAGGTTGCTGGCCAGGTAAAGTGCGGCGGTATCCAAGCCGGTGGAGGGTGTCATCCGCCCGGCGAGGGTGTCGGAGGAGAGAAAAAACAACACATCGCGCATATAGTTGGAGGTAATAGCGATGGCGTTAGGACCGGCGATGAGTGGATTCAGTGCAGGATCGGCCGGCGACGCGGCCGCCCATGCCAGGCATGCGGCCAAGGCGAGGCCGGCGAAGCAGGCGAGATGAGGGCGTTTCAATGCCGACATAAACCCCAGCCAACGAGGATTCCGGCCATCATAGCGCGGCCGGGCGCACCAAAGTGGATGCGGCTGCATCCAAGCAGTATGAGGCACGCATGAAGCAGGCCGGGTTCGGCTACGCCGTGCTCGTGGTCCTGCCGGCTCTCATGGCGGCGGGGTGGGGCGCGGCACCGCCGGCGCCGGCGTTGGGTGGGGCGCTCTCGGCGACGGAGATGGTGGCGGGGCTGCGGCGGCTGACCTTCAGCATGAATCCAGCGCTGCTGGAGGGAGTCCGCCTGGAGGCGGTCGAGACCTGGACGCCGAGCGACCCGAGCCACCGCGCGGAAGTGGAGCGCGATGCCGTCTCTTTTTATCGCTCCGTACCCATCGAGGTGCAGCAAACCGAGAACGACCGTCCACTCGACGCTCGCGCCCTGCGGAATCAAAAAAAGCTCGCCCTGCAACTGGAAGGCATGATCGACAAAGTCGTGGCCGACGGCGAGGGCCGGGAGGGCGATGCCGGCCGCTTGCTCAACCTCGGCGGTACGATTTGGACGCTGGACAAGTTTCAAGCTCACTTCGACTGGAGCGGCGAACGCGGCGCGCTGCTGGACGGCCGTCCCACGCTGCTGCTGCACTTCACGCCCGCAGCGGGCGTCCATCCCCACTCGCGCTTGGCACGGCTGCTGAGCCGGGCTGCAGGGGTGATCGAAACCGATGCCCAAACCGGGCAAATCCTGAAAGGCAGCTTCCATAGCCTGAGTTCGGTCAAGTTCGGCGCGGGCTTGCTCGCCGACGTCAGCTCGTTTGACGGCAGCTTCACCATGCAGCCCGTGACCACCGCCCAAGGCGTGTGCTGGGTGATGCGAAAGGCAGAGGTGCGGATACGCAGCCGGGAGCTGTTCCATCACGATAACGGCACCGAATCCATGACCTACACGGTGGTTTCCCAACCGGTACACTAGGCCGGTGCCCACCAAAATTGTGGCCGGTGTGATCCGGCGCGGTTCCCTCATCCTCATCTGCCAGCGCGCGCGCGGGCTGACCATGCCGCTGCAGTGGGAGTTTCCTGGGGGGAAACTCGAGCCCGGCGAAGACGAGCGCACAGCGCTGCGCCGCGAACTGCGGGAAGAGCTCGGTCTCGACGCCCGGCCGGGTGCGGTGCTGGCGCGCACCCGCCATACCTACGCGCAGACGGGGGAACTCGAGTTGGTGTTTTTTGCCGTGGAGGAGTTTCAGGGTGAAATCGGCGGCGACTTTCCCAATGCCGTGTTCGAGGCCATCGCCTGGGAGCCGGTCAGCCGTTTGGCGACCTATGACTTCCTGCCCGCCGACCGGCCTCTGCTCGAACTGCTTGCGCGAGAATGAAGTCCGGGTTTCGGGCTAGTGGCGAGGCGAAGGGGCCCCCGCGCCGCCGCGAGCAGAAGCGGGTGTCGCGGCGCAGCCGCGACAGGCCCCGCGCCAAGCAATGCTAGACTGAGCATCGCGGATCGTATGCGCATCGCCCACGAGTACGTCACTTATCTCTCCCGCGCGCTGGCTGAAAAGCTGGTGGCCGGGGGCCT
>JANWJU010000135.1 GCA_025451775.1 Terriglobales bacterium | reverse complement strand
TGCCATCCTACCATATTTTTAGATATGGGCGGATTGCAACCGCGCTGAGAAAGCTAACCGCGCGATGGATCCAGCCGGAGCAACTCCGAGGCGTGGGGCGCCAGGGTTACATCCACCCCCTCCTGCTGGCCCAGGTTCTTGCGTTGCCAGAGATCGCGCGTGCGATAGGAGTGGGCCGGCAGGCCGAGGGCTGCCCAGGATTCGCTGATGTGGCGCGCTTGCTCGCCGAGGTTGACGACCACAACGTAGGTATCGCCCAGCAGCTTGGGACTGGTCGCCATGGCCACCCAAACTAATGTCTGGGGGTCGTCCAGAGGGACGGGATGATTGCCGGTCGTCTGCTGATCCACGGCGATCACTTCAGGATTGGTCAGCAGCGCCAGGGTTTGCGGTCCGCTGAGGAGCAGATTCCCGCCGACGATGAGCGGTGAGCGGAACACACACCAGGCGGTCACCAGGGTCTGCTGCTCGGCCTGCGTCAAGCGGGAGGCGCGCGGCCGGCCCCATCCGGGGTTAGGACGGAGTTCGCCGATGGGCAGCATGTCGCCGTTGGGCCAATGACCGGGGCCGGCGTACTTCTCCCATGCCGCCGCACGCCCGAATAGGTTCTCGACACCCTGCGGAAAACCATTGTCGTTCCGCACCTGCCACACATCCCACAGGTCGTTGGCCATGCGCCACATCTGGCCGTTGGCGGCGAGGGCGCCGGCGTTGGCGATGGGCGCGGGCCCGGGCGAGAGGCTCAAGACCATGGGCCGGCCGGAGGCGCGCAGCGCCATGCTCAGCATCTGGATCTCGCCGCCGCGATATGGGTTGGCGTCGATACAGTCCGCCTTGACAAAATCCACGCCCCAGCTCGCGTAAAGGCGGGCGATCGAGTTGTAGTAGGCCTGACCCGCCGGGCTGTCTTGCTTGACGCCGTCGTTGAGGCCATTCCAGGGACAAGGCGAACTGGTATCCGCCGCATCGTCTGCATGGAACGACGAACCCTGGATGGGCAAATTCTCCGCCACCGCTTGCCGTGGAATGCCGCGTAATATATGGACTCCAAACTTAAGGCCGAGCGAATGAATATAGTCGGCCAGCGGCTTCATGCCCGCCCCCTTGGCCGCCGAGGGATAGCTGGCGGGGTTGGGAATGTAGCGTCCATAGGCATCCATGGTCAATTGCGGCGTCCGGCTGCCGGGAGCGGGCGCGGACTCATACCAGCCTTCGTCAATCACCACATAGCGCCAGCCGTAGCGCTCGAGCTTGCTCGCCATGAGGCGCGCCGTCGCCCGCACCTGCGCCTCGCGAATGGTGGTTCCGTAGGAGTCCCAGCTATTCCAACCCATGGGCGGCGTGGCCGCGAGTTGGGGAGTCGCGGGCGGCGCGGGCGGCGCGGCCGCGCCGGGCAGACACAGTGCCGCCAGCGGGAGCAGCGGAAGCAGGACAAAACGGAGGCGGAGCCACCCTGTACGTGGCGGCGCCACCATCCTGCCTCGATCGGGCGGCACTGGATGGACCTCGACGCCAGCGGCGCCGCTCAGCCGATCTGCAGCCATCATGGTGAATCCTCCGCGACGGCGTCAGTATACCCTGCTGGCCGGCGGCTCTCGCCTGGGTTTTTTTCGACGTGGCGGCCAGACCGCGGCGTTCTTCGGCCTCTGCCCTGCCGTTAACACCGCCAAGTTGGACTTGGTCGAGGCTCTGCGCTAGGGGTAATCGGGATTGCCAGCCAACGCGCGACCGGCGAGCGAGACCAAAAAGTTGCGGAACCCCAACTCCGCGGATGGCTCCCGGTACTGGGCTGGCTCGGAGTCGGACGACAAAATCAGGCAGGCGGCATCGTAGAGCCGCTCCCGCACCATCTTGGTCAGGAGCAGCTCATAACGCTGTGCATATGAGGTCTGCTTGAACTCGGGAAACACATCGAAATGCGGCTCCCGTGCCCGCACGGGAGCCAGTGAGCGGGGGCTCTCCTCGAGCAGCATGAGATAACCCAGCCAGGGCCGTGCCGACGGCTTGAAGGCGCCCTCGCGATACGCCGCCCAGATATCGGTGGCGCTCCCGAGAGCCTCCTCGGTACGGTTGTTATAGTTGTTGCCGAAGCTGGGTCCGACCTGGGATTTAAACTCGAGCCCGGCCACCAAGGCGCCGTCGGATACCAGAATCAGGTCCCACTTCTTCTCTGGGCGGTACCAGCCCGGCAGCTCAAGCGCCCGTTCACAATGAATACTCGTCCGCGGCGTGCCCGTCTCGCACAGGAAGTCACGGACCAAGCTCACAAAACCATCCATCTGCGCCCCACCGGTGACCGCGGCGCGCGCACCCGTATCACGGAGGCCGCCTGTTCCGCCTTGACGCTGCGCCTGGGCCCGCCGTGTTTGCCAGAACTGCTGGACGGCCCCGGCCAGCCGCTCTTCGATGTTGGCAGGCGGCGTCATTTCGAAGCGTGGCCCAAATCAAGGATGATCGCGCGCCCAAAGAGCGAATCCAGACCGGCGGCAATGCGGTTTCTCGCCTGCCGATAGTAGTGGGGATCGATCTCATATCCAACGCTATTGCGGCCATTGAGGCCAGCAGCGAGCGTGGTGGTGCCTGACCCCAGGAACGGATCGAGCACGGTGTCGCCAACAAAACTGAACATTCGGACCAAGCGCTCCGCCAACTCCAGCGGATAAGGCGCCGGATGGCTGCGCGTCGATGCGCCGGTGAGACCGGTCCAGATCTGTTGAAACCATATCCGGTGTTCGTCCTCGGCGAGCAGGCTCAGAATGCGCGCGGGCAGGCTGGGGGCCCGGTATCCTCCCGGTTTACGTTCCATGAGGATGAACTCGATGTCGTTTTTGACCACGGCGTTGGGTTCGTAGGGCTTGCCGAGAAAGCCCCCGCCGCTGCCTTCGACCTCGTAGGCCGCGTTGGCGATCTTGTGCCAGATGATGGGAGCCAAGTTGTCGTACCCCATCGTCCGGCAGCGCTCCTGGATCGCGGCATGGAGAGGAACCACGGTGTGGCGGCCGGCGTTTTTGCGGCGTGACAGGCACACGTCGCCGACCACGCAGATCAACCGTCCGCCCGGCACCAACGCGTCAAAACATCGCTGCCACACCCGGTCCAGCTCCGCCAGAAAACGCTCGTAGCCGGCGATGTGGCCCAACTGCCCCGCGTGCGGGCGGTACTCCTTGAGCGTCCAGTAGGGAGGCGAGGTGAGCACCAGGTGGACGCTGCCTGGCTCCAACTCCAGCATCTCGCGGGCATCGCCACAATGGAGCCGGTGCTCGCTGGGTAATTGGCAGACCGCGGCGCGGATACGCGCCATCACAGCCGGATCGCGTGCCATGGCGGGCAGGGCCGTTTGCGGGTTCGCCAGTGGGAGCGTGCCCTCCGGCAGGTAGGCAGACCAATCCGCCGGCGGCGGTGCTTCCGCGACGAGGCGGTGCTTGGGAACGGTCGCCATGGCTCTGGGACAGCTTAGCAGGTGGCGATCAATGCCGCGGCACGGCAATCGCCAGCCATTGGCCGCCACCGCGAGCCGAGAAGCTGGCCTTGAGGCCGAGGTGCTGGAGCCACGCCGCCTCTGACGCTGGCGGGCTGTGGCGGAAATACCGGTCGCCCCAGCGCTGCCAGAACGGCAGCCAAGCGGCCAGGTCGAGCTGGGGCTGGTACTCGCGACTATAGATGAATAGCTCGGCTGGCTGGCCAGGCACCGCGGCCAGGCTCTGGGCGCTGAAATCCGGCACGGCGCGCACTGGCACAGGGTGGGTCACATAGCCAAGCTCCGGGCGGGAGAGCTCATCGGTGGCGGGCCAGGCGGTCCAGACTGGGCCCGCCAGCGGCATCGATGCCAGCTGGTGGGCGGCAGCCTGCTGCAGCTCGACAAACTGTACGTAGGCGAGGTTGTCTTCATAGGGGAACGGATAGGGAGGGTTCCAGAACCAGCCCAGCACGAGAAACGCCGCGCATCCGGCCGCCAACCACGCCGCGCGCGGGAGTTCGGCGAGTTGCTCGCCGATCCATACGAAGTAGAGCGCCAGCGCCGGCAATAAATAGCGCGCCAGCACGGCGCCACCGATGATGGAATGAAAGATGAGGTAGGCGGCCACCACGGCCGTCCACTCCGCCGGCAGCGTCCCCGACGGCAGCATTGGGGCGCGCCGGCGCTGGCGCCACAACGACCATAGCGCCAGGCCGGTGAGCAGCCACATGCCGTCGTAGCCGGCGAACTGCCACAGGCGCCGCAGCAGCGAGAGCCCAATGCGGGGCACCGAGCGTGCCGCCTCCCCCACGTTGTAGGCGAAGTACTGCGGGTTCCCGAACCAGTAGCCGGTGACGTGCCGATAGTAAAGGAACCACGCCGCCACCACCGCTGCCGGGATCACCCACAGCAGCGCCGCCCGGCGATGCCGCCAGACGTCTACGGAAACCAGCGCCACCGCGGCGATTACGGCCGTCTCCTTCATGAGGCAGGCGGCGCACAGCAGCACGACAGTCAGCGCCCAGCGTCCGCGTCCACGCCACACCAGGGCCCAAACGATCAAGGCCGCCACCGGGAGATCGAGTTGGGCGAGCGTGGCCTGGGCGAAGCTAAGCGGGGCGAGGGCGATCAGCAGCGCCGGAATCCATGGGGAGTGGGCCACGGGGGAGTGGGCAGCGGCGCGCGGCAAGCGCGTCTGGGCCAGCCGGTAGACGCCCCAAACCAGCGCCGCCTGCCACACCAGCATCGCCGCGCGCGTCACCCAGGGATGAAATCCACCCAGCGTCCACGCCCCCGCCAGATAGAGCGACAGCAGTGGTGGATGGCCGTTGGCGAGCGTCGAGTGGGGGACGAGCCAGCCGCGCCGGAATACATCCAAGGCGGCAAAGATAAAGTAACCAGCCTCGTCCCAAAAGTAGGGCAGACGCAGCAGCGGGGCGTGCAGGGCAAGCAACCCGGCGTAAATCGCTGCCGGCGCCCACAGCCACGTTCGCGCCCAGCGCGGCTGTGGGGCTAGCGCCGGGCGCGGGGGCGTGCTCGCGAGCGGCGGCATGGCTGCATCCATGGCCTGATCCATGACCTCATCGATGACCTCATCGATGACCTCATCGATGGCCTCATCATAGCGGCGCTTCCACTTTGGCCGTCACCAGCCGGAAGGCGGATTGGCCGTCGAGAGTGTCGATCGTGACCTGACGCGCGGTTTCCAGGGCGTTGAGGGCGTCGTGGATGCGGCTGCGCGACAATAGCGGGGCAAAGTAGGCGGCAATGCCGGCCTCGGTATCGCAGATGTTGACATCGAGCCAGTGGGAGACCAACGCCGCCGCCGCCGCCGCCAACGATACCTGGTCCATGGCCGCCGGGACCCGCGGCAGCGCCAGCACTAATGGACGCCATATCCCCCGGCCGACGCGGATGACCTTGAGGCTGGGCGCCAACTCCGCCAGCGCCCGTTCCAGGCCCAGCAAGGAGGTGCGCTCGGTCCCCAAGCGCTCCCGCAGATCGGCGGGGCCGAGCGGGCCGGGAGCGGCGAGCAACTGCTCGAACACCTCCGCCGCCAGCCAGGAGATCTGCCCGCGGCTGGCTTGCTTGCGGAAATCCGAGCGGGGATGGCGGTCGCCCACGGCGACGTAGATGTACTCGAGCAGCTCCACCGGGACGTAGCGGTGCACGCCCGGCCACACCGCGAGTTCGATGAGATGCAGGGCGGCGAGCTCGGCCTCGACCCAAGCCGGCGCCTCCAGCGCCCAGGCTTCCAAAGCTGGCAGTTCGGCAAACCCGATCTCCCGCACCCACGCCCGCAGCGCCGCGGACGAGACGTGATCGGGCTGGAGCGCTTGCCAGCGCGCGGCCCGCGCTTGTTGGAGTTCCTCACCGGTCATTGCATGCCATGGGGGGTTATTTGATCCTTTTAAAGGCCCGCTGGATCTCGTCCAGCGAGTAGCGTAGCAGCACGGGGCGGCCGTGGGGGCAGGTCATGGGATAGTCGGCCTGCGCCAAGCGGGCCAGCAGCCAGGTCATCTTCTCCGGCTCCAGGCGCATGTTGACCTTGACGGCGGCGTGGCAGGCGATGGTGGCGGTCACGCGCGTACGGACGCGTTCGGCGGTCACGCCCCGCTCCTCGGCCACGGCAATCTCCAGGATCTCGCGCAGCAGGCGCTCGACCTGTTCGGCGGCGATGCCCGCGGGCGCGGCCTTAACCGCGAGCGAGGTCCGGCCAAAGGGCTCGGCCTCGAAACCGGCGGCTTCCAACTCCGGCGCCAGTTCGGCGAAACCCTGCCAGCGGCCGGGCTCCAACTCGACGATCAACGGCATCAGCAGGCGCTGGCTCTCACGCGGGCCTCCCCGCTCGACGGCGCGCCGCTGCGCGCTCAATTGCTCAAAGAGCACGCGCTCGTGGGCGCAGTGCTGATCGATCAGCCAGAGCCCGGTGGGCCCGGCGGCTACGATAAAGCTGTCGTGAATCTGGCCCAGCGGGCGCAACTGTGCCAACTCATCCGCTGCGGGCGGCAGCGCCAAGGCCTGCCCTTCCCTCAGTCCGCATCCCGCACCGGTCTCGGGCACCCAGGCCACGGGCGGCCCGGCGGCGCGATGCACGGGCGGCTGTTCCAGTGACTCTAGTGATTCCAAGGGCAAGCGGCGCTCGCTGGGCGGTACGGGAGCGGCGGTGAGGTTGAACCCGGACGGCAGATCCGCAATCGAGATGCCCAGATCGGCCTCGACCCCAGGAGAAAACGGCACTGCCACCGGCTCCGACCAGGGTCGGCCGCCGGAGCCGGCCGACCACGTCGGCGCGGCCGAAGGCCGCGTTTGGCGCTCCCGCAAAAATCCCGGCACCGGGCGTGCCACCCCCAGCGCCCCGCGAATGGCGTCCCGCACGGCATCGTGCACGAACGTCTGCCGCCGGAACCGCACCTCGGTCTTGGAGGGATGCACGTTGACGTCCACCTCGGCGAAGGGCAGATCCAAAAACAGCAACACCGCCGGGTAGGTGTTGTTGGGCAGCATGTTGGTGTAGGCGGCCGAGATGGCATGCTGCAGCAAGCGGTCGCGGACCAGGCGGCGGTTGGCAAAGATGAAGATGGAGTTGCGGTTGAGCTTTTGCAACTCCGGCCGCGAGGCGAAGCCGAAGAGGCCCAAGCCGGGGGCATCTGCGGCGTCTCTTTCGGGAGCGCCGCCAAGCTCCGGCGCCCAGTTCACCGTCTCGCTGAACTCGACGCACTGGGTCACCAATTCGGGGCCGAAGATCTGTCGCAGGCGTTCGGCGTGTGAGGCCACCGGCGCCAAGCTGAGCAGCGCCCGCTGCGGCGTTTCCAGATGGAAGCGGATCTCGGGATAGGCGAGCGCGTAGTGAGTCACGAGAGTAGTGATGTGGCCCAGTTCGGTGGCCTCGCTTTTGAGGAACTTCTTGCGCGCCGGAATGTTGAAGAACAGGTCAGCAACGGTGACCGAGGTACCCCCCGGCAGGCCCGCCTCCTCGACCTTGGCGATCTTGCCGGCGGCAACCTCGATGCGGGTGCCGGCACCGCCTTCCGCTGCCGCCGTGGCCGTCGCCGTTTCCAGGCGGAAGCGGCTGACGGCGGCGATCGATGGCAAGGCCTCGCCGCGGAAGCCGAGGGTGGCGATCGCGCTCAGCGCGTCCACATCGCGCAGCTTGCTGGTGGCGTGGCGTTCGAGGGCCAGCAGGGCGTCATCCCGCACCATGCCGCAGCCATCGTCGGTCACGCGCAGCCGCTGCGCCCCGCCGCCGGCCACCTCGATGCGGATCTCGCGCGCGCCGGCATCGAGCGCGTTCTCCATCAGCTCCTTGACCACCGCCGCGGGGCGCTCGACGACCTCGCCGGCGGCGATCTTGTTGGCGATCTGATCGGAGAGGACGCGGATGATGCCCACGGCCGCCTATTCCCTGACCTTGATGCCGAGCTCCCGCAACTGCGCTGCGTCCACCGGCGTGGGCGCGTCGACCATGAGATCGAGGGCGCGCGCCGTCTTGGGGAAGGCGATCACTTCACGGATCGAGGTCGCCCCCGCCAGCAGCATCACCAGCCGGTCCAGCCCGACGGCGATGCCGCCGTGCGGGGGCGTGCCGTATTGCAGCGCCTCTAAAAAGAATCCGAAGCGCTGGCGCGCTTCCTCCTCGCTCATGCCCAGCAGCCGGAAGATCTGCGCCTGCACCTCGGCGCGGTGGATACGGATACTGCCCGAGCCCAGCTCAATGCCGTTGAGCACCACATCATAGGCGAGGGCACGGGCCGAGCCAGGATCGGATTCCAAAAGCGGCACGTCCTCGGGCAGCGGCGAGGTGAAGGGGTGATGGCTCGCCACCCAGCGCCCGCCGTCGCTTGCCTCGGCATTCCACTCGAACATGGGGAAGGCGGTCACCCACAGGAAGCGGAAGTCGTTGAGATCGAGCAGCTTGTGCCGGTCGGCGAAGCGCTGCCCCAGCACCAGGCGCAGGGCGCCGGCGTGAGATTGCAGTTGCGTCCGGGTCAGCCCGCTTCCCTCAGGAGCGCCCACCAGCACCACCAAATCAGACTCAGCCCCCGCCAAGGCCGCGCTCATCGCCGTGCCTGCTTCCGGGAAGCCTTTAACAATGCGGCCGAAATCCTCGAACAGTTTGACGGGTAGCCCCTCGGCCAGCGGCCGCAGCTCGTCCCGCTCGCGGCGCGAGAGCGTGCCCACCGCGGGCGTGCGGATGGCGAGTAATGGCATGCCGGGCGCCAGCTTGAGCTGCGCATAAATCTGCTCGAGGTCGGCGGGGCTGACGTGCGCCGCCACGTCCACCATGGCGGGCAGCCGCAGGTCGGGTTTGTCGGTACCGTAGGCCGCCATGGCCTCGGCCCAGCTCATCCGCGGAAATGGCACGGTCACGGTCTTGCCAGCCACGGCACACGCCTGGTGCAGCATCGCTTCGATGATGCCGAACAGCGTCTCGGTGTGCGGGAAGCTCATCTCGACATCGATCTGTGTAAACTCCGGTTGCCGGTCGGCGCGCAAGTCTTCGTCGCGGAAGCAGCGCACGATCTGGTAGTAGCGGTCGCAGCCGCCCACCATCAACAATTGCTTGAACAGTTGCGGCGATTGCGGCAGGGCGTAGAAGCTTCCCGGACGGACGCGGCTAGGTACCAGGTAGTCGCGCGCCCCCTCGGGGGTGCTGCGGGTCAGAAACGGGGTTTCGACTTCCAGGAACCCCTGCTCGTCGAAGACACGCCGGATGGCCTGGCTGACGCGGTGGCGCAAGCGCAGGTTCTGCTGCATGCTGGGGCGGCGCAGGTCGAGGTAGCGGTACTTGAGCCGAGCTTCCTCACCGATGGTTTCCGATGAGTCCTCCGCCAGCGGGAACGGCGGCGTGCGGGCTTCGTTGAGCACCTCCAAACCGGTGGCGACAACTTCCACCTCGCCGGTGGGCAGGCCGGCGTGCACCGTCTCCGGGGCGCGGCGTACCACCTCGCCCACCACGGTCACGACGTACTCGGAGCGGAGCGCGGCGGCGCGGGCATGCAGCGCCGTGTCCTTCTCTTGATTGAAAACGACCTGGCAGATGCCGGTGCGGTCGCGCAGATCGAGGAACAGGAGGGCGCCGAGATCGCGCCGCCGCGCCACCCAGGCTTGCAGGACCACCGTCTGGCCGGCGTCGGCGAGACGCAGATCGCCAACATAGTGGGTGCGCCCTGCGGGGATAAGGGCGGAGGCGGGATCGAGGCTGGGTTCAGAAGGCGTCATAAAGTCGTGATATCGCGGCGGCGGCGGCTCTAGTTCTGGGCTTTAGTTCTGGACTGGCGGCGGCGCCGAGCGGCGGGCGATTTCCTCGCTGCCCCAGCGCGCCAGCACGGCGGTAACGACCAACTGCGGAATGATGAGCGAAATATAAAACATCGAGTTTAGCGCCAACACCGCCCACCACATCCAGCGCCGGGGCGGGAACACCCCCGGACCACTGAACGCGCCGCGCGGACGGCGCAGCAGGGCGCTAAAACGCCAATTGAGGAAAAATAGCGCCACCGCCCCCACCAGCACCACCACATCCAGCAGGAGACGGCTGCTGGCGCTGACTTTAGCAAACTGCTCGATCGCGGCTTGCAGTGTCGATTGGCGGGGCAGTTGGGGCAGCATCGACGCCACCAGGATGAGGACCGTAACCCAGATCACCACCCAAACCACCAGGCTACCGATGATGTAGCTGCGCCGCTCGAGGCGGAGTTGATCGAGGGCATTGAGAACAGGGTTGGGACCGGAGCCGGATTCGTTCATGCCACCTCCGCCGGCGCTGCGGCTGCGACCTCTTTAAGCCGAGCCTCCAGCCCTTCCGTGTCGATGTGCTGTTGTTGACCACGGGACAGATCCTTGAGCTGCCACTGTCCGGAGGCGGCCTCATCGGCACCCACAATCACCGCATAGCCGGCTTGCAGTTTGCTCGCCAACTCCAAAGAACGAGACAACTTGCGGCCCGACTCGGCGAGCTCGATCCGTATTCCGGAGCGGCGCAGCCGCTCGGCCAAGGCGAGCGCGGGCTGGAGCTCACCGGCGCTCAGCGGGATGATTACGGCCGCAGGTGCGGTCAGGGCCGCCGACAGCGCTTGCGCGGCCTGCATGGCCAGCACAAACCGGTCGGCGCCGAGGGCGAATCCGATGCCGCCGCCAGCCTGCGCCGGCGCCCCCAGCGCTTGCGTCAAGCCGTCATAGCGGCCGCCGCCCAGCAACGCGTTCTGCGCCCCCAACGCTCCGTGCTGAAACTCGAAGGCGGTGCTGGTGTAGTAGTCCAGACCGCGGACCAGACGGGGATCGACACGGTAGCTGATGCCGTTGGCGTCGAGGAGTTGGCGCAATTGAGCGAAGTGCAGCCGGCATTTGTCGTCCAAAAACGACTCCAGCGTGGGCAGCGCGGCGATGATGGGCTGGTCGGCCGGCACCTTGCAATCGAGCACGCGCAGCGGATTGGTCTGGGCGCGGCGCTGGCAGTCGGCGCACATCTCCGGCAGCCGTGCCCCGAGCGCCTCCCGCAGAGCAGCGTGGTAGGCGGGCCGGTCGTCGGCGCAGCCCACCGAATTAATCACCAGTTCGGCGTCCTGGATGCCACAGCGCTCCAGCAACAAGCGCAGCATGGCCAGCAGCTCGAAATCGACAACCGGGGAGTTGCCGCCCAGCACCTCGGCGCCGATCTGATAGAACTGCCGGTAGCGGCCCTTCTGCGGGCGTTCCCGCCGGAACATGGGCCCCATGTAGTAGAGCTTGCAGAGTCCGGGCCGCTCCCAGAGCCGGTGCTCGACGTAGGCGCGTGCCACCGAGGCGGTGGCCTCCGGGCGCAGCGTGAGGGAGGCGCCGTCGCGATCGGCGAAGGTGTACATCTCCTTGCCGACGATATCGGTCTCCTCGCCCACGGAGCGCGTGAACAGCTCGGTGGGTTCCACGATCGGGGTGCGGATCTCCTGAAAATTATAGGCGGCGAAGGTGGCCCGCGCCTCATCCTCCAACCGCTGGAACCAGACGGTATCGGCGGGCAAAAGATCACGCATCCCTTTGACGGAAACGATCTTCATATCGACGACGCTAGCTGCTCCGCAGGCCCAAGTACTGGTCCTTGTAGACCACGTAGTTGGCGGCGTGGCGGGCAATCATCTCCTGGTCGGCGGCGGTGGCCTGACGCCGCCAGCGTGCCGGGGCGCCCATGTAGACGCTCTGCGGCGGTACCTCCGTGCCCTCGGGCACGAGCGCGCCCGCCGCGATAATGGAGCCGTGGCCGATGCGGGCACCATTCATAATGATGGCACCGATACCGATCAGGCAATCGTCCTCGATCACGCAGCCGTGCAGGTTGACGCCGTGCGCCACCGTCACCCGGTCGCCCAACTCCACCGCAAACTTGCCCTTGTAGCCGTGCACCGTGCAGTTGTCCTGGATGTTGGTCTCACGGCCGATGCGGATGGCATGCACGTCGCCGCGGACGACGGCATTGAACCAAACACTGGAATGCTCCCCCACCACGACATCGCCGATGACCTGGGCGCTATCCTCGATAAAGGCGCCGGCGGCAATTTGGGGATGGCGTCCGAGAAAACTGAGGAGCATACGAGCAAGTGGGCGAGCGAGATACGAGTGATGGACCAGATTAACATGGGCGCTTGCAACCCCCAGCAACTGCACGAGTTCGCGGTCGCCGAGGCGCTGCGCCAAGGCTTCGATTGGGCGGGCGTGGCCACGGCGGCGCCACCGCCACGGCTGGCCGGCGTCGCCCGCTGGCTGGAGGAGGGGCGGGGCGGGGAGATGCGCTACCTCGAACGCCGCGACGAGGAGGGCCACTATCTACGCGAGGCGGTGACGCGGGTGTGGCCGTGGGCGCGCTCGGTGCTGTGCGCGGCCGTTATTTACAATAGCCACCCGCCAGAACCGCAGCAGGAGGATCCCCGCCGTGGCTGGATCTCCCGCTACGCCTGGGGTGACGACTACCATGACGTGCTGCGGGCGCGTTTGAAGGCCTGGATGGAGCGTCTGCGGGAGTACGCCGGCCAGCCCGCCGAGTTTCACCTCACCGTCGATACCGCTCCCCTCGTCGAGCGCGCGGCGGCGGCGGCGGCCGGCTTGGGATGGCAGGGGAAGAACACCTGTCTCATCCATCCCCAGCGCGGTTCGTGGTTCTTCCTGGGCACGGTGGTCACCTCGCTGGAGATCGCCGCCGACACGCCCCAAACCGACCGCTGCGGCTCCTGCACGCGCTGCATCGACGCCTGCCCCACCCAGGCACTCACGCCTTACGAGATGGATGCCCGGCGCTGTCTCGCCTACCTCAACATCGAGCTGCGGGGCTCGATCCCGGAGGAGTTCCGCGCCCCCATGGGCGACAACGTGCTCGGGTGCGACATCTGCCAGGAGGTGTGTCCCTGGAACCGGCGCGCCCCGGCCAACACGACGACGGACGCGGCCGAGTTCCAGCCCCGGCTGGGTTTGTTCGCCCCCCTGCTGGCCGAACTCGCCGGCATGGATGAAGCGGCGTACCGCGAACGGTTCCGGCACTCGGCGGTGAAGCGGGCCAAGTTCGCCGGCCTGCAGAGGAACGTGGCCATCGCCATGGGCAATAGCGGGGAGGCGGAGTTCCGTCCGCAACTCGAGGCCTGGGCCGCCGGCGACGACCCCGTCGTCGCCGAACACGCGCAGTGGGCGCTGCGGCAACTGCCACCGGAGGACAACAGATGCGGCTAAGCTGGCATATCATTTTCGTGGGACTACTCGCGGCCAGCGCATGGACGGCGGCGGGTCAACAAAAAGCTATGGACTTTCAACTCAGCTCTCCGGCCTTTGCCAATCAGCAGCCGTTGCCGGAGCGCTACACCTGCCACGGCGACGGCCAGTCGGCGCCGCTGCGCTGGCAGGGCGCACCTTCCGGGACGCGCAGCTTCGCCCTCACCCTGCACGATCCCGACGCGCCCGCCCCCGGCGGCTTCACGCACTGGGTGGTGTATGACCTGCCCCCCGCGCTGACCGAGATCCCGAGCGGCGACTATACGGCAGCAGCGTTCCCGTTGGGCGGGCTGGAAGGCCACAACGGCCGCGGCGAGATGGGCTTCACGCCCTCGTGTCCGCCGCCCGGCGCGCCCCACCATTACACCTTCACCCTCTACGCGCTCAGCGTGCCCAGCCTCGGCCTGCCCGCCGGCGCCACCCGTGCCCAAGTGCTCGCCGCCCTGCAGGGGAAGATCCTGGCTCAAGCACAACTGGTGGGCGTCTACGCCAGCCCGGAGCCCTAGCCGCCTCCTCCCAGCGCTCCTACTGTTGTACGATAATCAGCAAGGCGAGGTGCTGCGACCATGGGAGCGATGCGGGGAGCGATGCGGGGAGCGATGCGAGGGCGCGCGGGCGCGCGGCTGATCGGTGCCGGGCTGCTGGCCACGGGCTTATTGGCCCAGTCGGCGGCGAAGCCATCAAAACCGGACAAAAAGGCCAAAACGGCTGCCACGACGGCGGCCAAGACGCCATTGGCGGGCGTCATGGTGTCCACCGCCACGCCCCCGGCCAACACCACCGTGGTCGAGGATGTCGTGGCCCGTGTCAACGACAAGGTCATCACTAACGTCGATTACGCCCAGGCTAAATCCGATCTGCTGACCAGCCTGCAGCAAAACGCGCAGCAGAGCGGCCAGACGTTGTCGCCGGCGCAGATCGCCGCCCAGGATAAGGATCTATTGTCAGAGATGATCGACAACCAGTTGCTGGTGCAACGGGCCAATGACCTGGGCATGAGCGCCGAGACGCAGGTCGTGCTGGAACTCGATCAACTGCGGCAGCAGAACCACTTGGCGACCATGGGCGACCTGCAAAAGGCGGTGGAATCCCAAGGGGAAAACTACGAAGACTTCCAGCAGAACATTAAGAATCAAATCCTGCAGAAGATGGTGATCGAGCAGGACGTGGCGCCGCGCGTCTCCCAGCCCACGCCGGCCGAGATTGCGGCCTACTATAACGCCCACAAGGCCGATTACGTCACCTCCGATGCGGTGGGGCTGAGCGAGATCCTGGTCAACACGGACGGCAAAACCGCGGCCGAGAAAGCGCGGCTGAAGACGCTCGCCGACCAGGTGCAGCAACGCGCCGCCGCGGGCGAGGATTTCGCCAAGCTGGCGCAGCGCTACTCCAACGACGGCTCGGCCGCGCAAGGGGGCGATATTGGCTTTCAGAAGCGCAGCCAGCTCGATCCCAGTCTGTCCCAGGCGCTATTTGCGCTGCCGGTGGGCGGCGTCAGCCCGGTCGAGGATGTGCCCAACGGGTACCTGATACTCAAGGTCACCGGCATCCACCATGCCGGCCAGGAAACCCTCGCTGAGGCCACCAATGACATCAGCTACCAGCTTTACCAACAGAAGCTGCGCCCCGAGTTGAACACCTATTTGGCCGGCCTGCGCCGTAACGCCTACATCACCGTCAAGCCTGGCTACGTCGACACCGGCGCCAGCGCCGACGCCGGTGGCGTGGATCTGGAACACTTCCAGCGCGTGCTGCCCACCGACCTGCCCAAACCCACCGATAAGAGCAAACAAGGCAGCGGCATCAACGTCGGCGGCGGCGAGTAAACACAGCCGGCGATTGCAGGAGCAAGTGCCAGAGCGATAGCAAGAACGAGCGCAAGATGGACGCCAGCCTGAAACCCTGTTTTGTCGCTGAACTCGCTCCCGAGGCCACCATCACCAGCGTGTTTCTGGTGCACCGCAAGGAGGTGCGGCAGAAAAAAGACGGCGACAGCTTCCTCTCGCTAACCCTGGGCGACCGCACCGGCCAGATCGAGGCCACCATGTGGGAGGGCGTCGCCGAGGTGCAGAGCAGCTTCGAGCAGGACGACTTTATCCGTGTGCGCGCCACCGTGGGCCGCTACCGCGACAAGCCGCAGCTCACGCTGAGCCGCTTGCGCCGGGTCGAGGAATCCGAGATTGCCCTGGCCGATTACCTGCCCTCCACCAGCGCCGACGTCGCCGCCCTGTGGCGCGAGTTGGAAGGCCGCATCGCCCGCATCGCCCACCCTGACCTCCGCCGCTTGCTCGAAGCCATCTTCACCGACCCTGAGATCGCCGAACGCTTCCGGCGCGCCCCCGCCGCCAAGGTGCTGCACCATGCCTTTTTCGGCGGCTTGCTCGAACACGTCACCTCGCTGTGCCGGCTGGCCGAATTGGTGGTGCAGAACTATGCCTATATCGACCGCGACCTGCTGCTGACCGGCATCCTGCTGCACGACCTGGGCAAGATCGACGAGCTCAGCTACGAGCGCAGCTTCAGCTACACCACCCCCGGGCAACTGTTGGGCCACATGGTGCTGGTGTTGGAGATCATCCACGATAAGGTGCGCAAGCTGGACGGCTTTCCGCGCCGGCTGGAAACGCTGGTCGAACACCTGATCGTCAGTCACCACGGCAAGTACGAGTTCGGCTCACCCAAGCTGCCGATGTTCCCCGAGGCGCTGCTGCTGCACCAGCTCGACGACATGGACTCCAAGATGCAAGCCATGCACACCCAACTGCTGAGCGAGGAACCTGCCGCCAGTGAATGGACGAGCTATAACCGCTCCCTGGAGCGGCCGCTGCTGCGCACTCGCATATGGCTGAACGGCGAAGAATCCGCGGCCGCCGGGCACGCCCAGCCATGAGGTCGCGCTCCGGCGCCGAATTGCCGCAGCTCGAACTGGACTGCTTGGCGGCGTTGTGGGCGCTGGAGGAAGCGCCCGTGGCCGGGGTGCATGCCCGGCTGGCGGCGCGGGGACGGCCGCTCGCCTACACCACGGTGCTGACCGTGCTTGAGCGCCTGCTGCGCAAAGGCGCGGTCGGACGCACCAAACGCGGCCGGGCCTTTGTGTACACGCCCCGCCTCACTCGCGCCGAAATGCGTGAGCGGGCACTCGATCGCCTGGTGGGCAACTACTTCGACTCCCGCCAGGAGCTGCGCCGCTACCTCGGCGATGGCAGCGAGGGCAGCGCGGGCCGCCACCGCGCCACCACGCCGGCGCTCCCGCCGCTCCCGGTCACGGCAGACGAGGAGCCGGCGCCGCTACTCGATTGAAACGCCCTCAGGCCGCGGCGGCCGTCCCGATGCAACCCCAAGCGCAAATGGCCGCGAACGCCGCCCCTCCAGGGGCGCGTCCCGCCTGGACACCAGCACTGATCGCGGGGACGGTCTCGGGCGCGGCGTTGGGAGCGGCGTTTCCTTCCCTCGGTTGGAGCGGGCTGGCGTGGATGGCGCTGATCCCGCTCTTGATTATCGTGGCCGAGGCTGGAAGCCTGTGGCGGGCGCTGTGGCCGGGCTACGCCGCCGGGGCGGCCTTTTTCGCCGTGAGTTGCCCCTGGATCGCTACCACCGTCCACAATTACGGCGACTTAAGCGGTGCGCTGGCGGGACTGGTGTTTGTCCTATTCCTGCTGCTCATGGGCAGCTACTTGGCACTATTCGCCGCCGCGGGCTACTGGCTGGGCCGCGGCACCGGGCACCGCTGGGCGCTGCTGCCCTTCCTGTGGGTCGCGGTCGAGTGGCTGCGCACCTACACTCCGATGGGTGGTTTCCCGTGGAACCTGCTCGGCTATAGCCAAACCAACAACCTCGGCTTCATGCGCGCGACCACCGTCACCGGCATTTATGGCGCCAGTCTGTTGCTCGCGCTGGTGAATACCTGGCTGGCCTTCATGGTGGTATGTGCCTGGCGCCGGCCACGCCGGGCCGGGCTGAACCTGCCGCTGGCCGGCCAGTTTTGGGTAGCCGCCGGTGGCGTGGCCGTGATTGGGGTAATCGCCGCCCTGCCGTTCCATCCAGCGCCGGCGCGGGTGACGTTGCATGCAAGTCTGGTTCAGCCCAACACCCCGCTGAACGCCACCTGGTCGGCGGCGGACCTCGACCGCTTTCTCGCCGCCCAACTCAATCTCTCCGCGCCGGCCGGCGCGCCGCCGGCGGATCTCGTGATCTGGCCCGAGCAGCCGGCGCCGCTCAACTACCGGCTCGAACCCGATTTCCAGCGCACTACGGTCGCCCTCGAACAGCGCACGGGCGGTGCGTTTTTGTTCGGCGAGGTGACCTACCCGGTCGCCGCCAATGGAACGCCCAACTACAACCAGCCGCGCAACTCGGCGCAGCTCATCCACCCCAACGGCACCACCGGCCCGCGCTACGACAAAATGCATCTCGTGCCGTTTGGCGAGTACGTGCCGCTGCCGGCGTGGTTCGCGCACTTTGCCGGGATCAGCAAAATGCTACAGGACGTCAGCGATTTCGTCCCCGGCCAGCAGCCGGTGCTGTTTACCCTCGGCGATCAACGCTTCGCGACCATGATTTGCTACGAGTCCATCTTCCCCGCCCTGGCCCGCCAGGACGTGGCCGCGGGCGCCGCCTGGCTGGTGAACCAATCCGACGACAGTTGGTATGGCGCCTCCTCGGCGGCGCCCCAGGGCCTGACGATGGCGCGCGTGCGCGCCATCGAAAACCGGCGCTGGTTGCTGCGCGACACCGACAACGGCATTACCGCCGTCATCGACCCGTATGGCCGCGTCACCGCCTCCCTGCCCCGTTTTCAGGCGGCCGCGCTCGAGGCCGGCTTTGCGCCGGAGACCCGACTCACCTTCTACACCCGGCACGGCGACTGGCTCCCGTTGCTGTGCGCGGTTATGATAGTACTGGCGGGAATATTCACCGCGTGCGGCGCGCGCGTGACGCCTCCGCCGCAGGAGCGGGGCGCAGGGGCATAACGCCTCCGGCGCAAGAACGGCGCGCAGGGGCATAACGCCTCCGGCGCAGGAGCGGGGCGCAGGGGCCCCCGCGACGCGCCGGAGGCAAGCGGGCGGCGCAAGCCGGGTGCCCGCGCTAAATTTATGGACTTGGACGAACTCGAACGCGAACATCAGGAACTGGCCGCCAAGACCCATGACGTCCGGGTGTATCTTTGACCCGCCCGCACTCAAACAACAACTGACCGCGCTCGATGCGCAGGCCTCGGTCCCCGATTTCTGGAACGATCCGGCGCGCTCGCAAAGCGTGAACCGCGCCCGCAAACGGGTGCAGGAGCTGCTGGATGACGACCGGCGGCTGGCCGGCTCGCTCGACGACCTGGAGGCGCTGTTCGAGCTGGCGCGGGAGGGCGAACCCGTGGCGGGCGAGCTGCGCCGTGAGCTGGACCAACTCCGCGCCGCGCTCGACAACATCGAGACCCGCACGTTGCTGGGCGGCGAGCACGACGCCCTGAACGCCATCCTCACCATCCACCCCGGCGCCGGCGGCACCGAGAGCCAGGACTGGGCCGAGATGCTGCTGCGCATGTACACGCGCTGGGCCGAGCGCCGTGGCTTCAAGACCACCCTCAACGACCGCCAGGAGGGGGAGGAGGCCGGCATTAAGTCCGCCACCGTCACCATCGAGGGCGAGTACGCCTACGGGCTGCTGCAGTCGGAAACGGGCGTCCACCGGCTGGTGCGCATCTCGCCGTTTGATCAGGCCAAGCGGCGCCACACCTCCTTTGCCAGTGTCTTCGTCAGCCCCGAGATCGACGACCGCATCCAGATCGACATCCGCGACGAGGATTTGCGCATCGACACCTTCCGCGCCGGCGGCAAAGGCGGCCAGCACGTCAACATGACCGACTCGGCGGTGCGCATCGTCCACCTGCCCACCAATATCGTGGTGCAGTGCCAGAACGAGCGCTCCCAGCACAAGAACAAGGACCAGGCCATGAAGATCCTGCGCTCGCGCCTCTACGAGCACGAACTGGCCAAGCGCCGCGCGCTGGCGCAGCAGGTCGAGGACACCAAGCTGGACATCGACTTTGGCAGCCAGATCCGCTCCTACGTGCTGCAGCCCTACCAGATGTGCAAGGACACCCGCACCAAGTTTGAGGTCGGCGACGTGAACCGCGTGCTGGACGGCGACCTCGATGCCCTGCTGCACGCCTGGCTGGTGTTGCGGCGGGCGCAGGCCACGCCGGCAGCAGCGGCGGAGCGTTAGGTGCTCAGCGCCCAACTGGTGCTGGCGCACATCGGGGGCACGCCCAATCGGCGGGCCACGCTGAAGCAGCTCTTGCGCGAGCTCAACGTTCGCGGCGGCGAACGCCAAGCCCTGCGGTCCCTGCTCGCCGGCCTGGTGCAGGAACGCCGCCTGCTCGAGCGCCACCACGTCTTCGAGCTGGTGCCCGCACCCAAAGCCGCGCCCAAGGCCGCCGCCAGGGCAGGGTCGCAACCGGCGCGGGCGGCCGCGCCCGCCAGCGCCGCCAAGTACGACGTCCGCGGCCGCATCCATCTGCACCGGGACGGCTACGGGTTCGTCACCCCCGAGCCGGCGGCACGAGCCGAGCGGAGCGCACTGCCGGGCGACATCTTTATTCCTCCGCCCGCCACCGGCGGCGCCCTGCCTGGCGACCTGGTCGGCGTCCGGCTCAAGCGCCAGGCCTTACCCGGCGATACCCGCGCCGAAGGCGCCGTGGTGGCCATCCTCGAACGCCGCCACGCCACCCTGGTGGGGACCTATCGGCATGCCGCGCTGGGCGATTACGTCACCCCCTTCGATGACCGGATCCGGGAGCGGGTGGCCATTCCTGCCGGCGCGGCGCTGCCACCAGCGCATCCCGGACAGCACCGGACCGGCGGAGCTTCGGCCGCCGCCCCCAGCGACGCCGCCGCCTTGGACGGCTGGGTGGTGGACGTCGAACTCACCCGCTTTCCCGCGGCCGGAGTCAGCGCCCAAGGACGGGTGATCGAGATTCTGGGGCGGCGCGACGATTTCGGCGTCGACGTCGAGATCATGATCCGCAAGCACTACCTGCCCCACCGCTTCCCCGACGCCGTGCTGGAGCAGGCGCGCGCCCTGCCCGCCACCGTACCCGAAACCGACAAGGCCGGGCGGCGCGATTTCCGCAGCCTCCCCATCGTCACCATCGACGGCGAGAGCGCGCGGGATTTCGACGACGCCGTCCACGTCACCCGGCTGGGCCACGGCCACTTTGCCCTGCAGGTGCACATCGCCGACGTCTCGGCCTATGTCACCCCGGGCTCGGCCATCGATGCCGAAGCCCGCCTGCGCGGGACTTCGGTCTACTTCCCCGACCGCGCCGTGCCCATGCTCCCGGCCGAGCTCTCGAGCGGCTTGTGCAGCCTGCTGCCGCACCAAGACCGTCTGGTCATGAGCTGCCTGATGGAGATCGACGCGCACGGCGAGGTGGTGAAGCACGAACTGATGCCGGGCGTGATCCGCTCCGCCGCGCGCATGACCTACACCCAGGTCAACGCCGTCCTCACCGGGGACGCTGCCGCGCGCGCGCAGTTTGCCGCACTCGCGCCGCAGTTCGAGCTGATGGCCGAATTGCAAGCGGCGCTCTACGGCCAGCGCCAGCGCCGCGGCTCCATCGACTTCGACCTGCCCCAGCCCGAGATCGATTTCGACGAGCAAGGCCTGATGCGCTCCATCGTCAAATCCGAGCGCAACATCGCCCACCGCCTGATCGAGGAGTTCATGCTGGCGGCGGCCGAGACCGTGGCCCGGCACATCGAGGCGGCGGGCTGGGCCTCGGTGTACCGCATCCATGAACCGCCCGACGTCAAAAAGATCGCCGAGTTTGAAGCCATCGCCGCCCGCTTCGGGTACTCGCTGGGCCTCGGGCCGCTGCCCATCCAGCGCATGCGCGTCGGCGGCGGCACACAACGGCGTGGCCGCGCGCCACGGCGCGGGGCGACGGTGGAAGTCCCGCAGCCGGCCAAGTTCAAGATCTCGCCCCGCAATTATCAAAAGCTCGCCGCCCAGATCGCCGGCAAACCCGAGGAGCGCATGCTCAGCTTCCTGATGCTGCGCTCGCTCAAGCAGGCCCGTTATTCCGCCAACAACGAAGGCCACTTCGCCCTGGCCACCGCCTGCTACACCCACTTCACCTCGCCCATCCGCCGCTATCCCGACCTCATGCTGCACCGCATTCTCAAGGCGCTGCTGGCCGGCATGAAACCGCCGCCGGAACTGGCGGCGGCGCCCCTCCTGGAACCGCTGTGCCGGGACGCCAGCGTGGCCGAGCGCCGCGCCGAGGACGCCGAACGCGAGTTGATGGAGTGGAAAAAGGTGCGGTTCATGGAGCCCCGGCTGGGTGAGATATTTGACGCGCTCATCATCCACGTCACGCGCCAAGGGTTGTTCGTCGAGTTGGACGGCCTCTTCATCGAGGGCTTCATCCCCGCCAGCTCGCTCGACGATGACGTCTATCATTTCCGCGATGCCACGCAGGAGTGGGTGGGCGAGCGCAAAAAGCGCCGCTTCCGCCTGGGCGCCACGATGGCCGTGCTCGCCGACCGCATCGACCCCGTCCGCCAGCAGATCCACTTCGCTCCGGCACAATAATTTTTCAGGCCCATACATCTCCTGGGTGATACAATGGCCAGAGTATCTCTCCTGTGAGGTGTTCCATGATCGCATCACGCTCTTGGCACGGCAGCATTTTCACCGCCGCGCTCTCTCTGTTTTTCGGCGCGGCACTGGTCACCACCATGACTCTGCCCGGCCGCGCTCAAGATGAAACCCCCATGCCCGCGCAGCAGGCCGAGGCGCCTGCTCCCGAGGCCAACCCGGCTGCCGCCGCCATCACCGCGGCGATCACGGCCACGGGCTGCCTGGCCCGCAACGACGATGGCGTTTTCCAACTCAAGACCGAAGACGCCGTCTACACCCTCACCCCCGCCAGCGAGGATGTTGACCTGGCCTCGCACTTGGGCCACACCATCACCGTCAACGGCCCGGCCGCGCCTGCCGCCGACGGCGCGGCCGCGGACGCCCCCCGGGCGCTCTCGGTCGCCAGCCTGAAGATGGAAGCCGAAACCTGCACCCCGGCGGCGGCGCCCGCCGAAGTCCCGGCGGCGGCGCCTCCGGCCGACGCTCCCGCTCCGGCCGAAGCCCCTGCGGCTCCGCCCGAATAATTACACCGGCCATCAACTCATGGGCTGGCGCCGGGGACGAATCCCGGCGCCAGCCCTTATTTTTTCTTGCCGGCGCCGGCGCGCGCCGCGGACCCACGCGTGACCCTCTACAATCAGGCAGGGAGAGGCACCCGGGCGCTTGACAATGGAAACTGAACGGTTTAGTATTGCGTTTTGTATCGCTGGGGCCGGGATGAAAGCGGGGATCGTGGGCCTATGAAAAAGCGGGCGGCCATAATGGTGGCGATTGCGGCGGTGGCCGCGGTGGGCTGGTGGTGGAGCACGCGGCCGCGGGCGGAGACGTTGATGCTCACCGGCACGGTGGACGGCAACGAGATCGTGGTCGGCGCCCAGATTACCGGGCGCATCACCCATCTCGATGTCCAGGACGGCCAGGCGGTCCATGCCGGCCAGTTAATCGCCACCCTCGACCAGGGCGTGCAGCAAGCCGACGCGCAAGCGGCGGCGGCGGCGATTCAGCAAGCCAACGCCAACGCCCGGCAGTCGGAGGCGCAGTCCGGACTGCTGGCCGCGACGCTGCCGGCGAAGGTCGCGCAGGCGGAAGCCCAGCAGGCCCAAGCGCAGGCGCAACTGGCGCAGGCACAGGCGCAGGTGCAGCAGACCCAGGCCGCCTGGGACAAGGCCAACGCCAACTACACCCGCACCGCGCCGCTGGCGGCGAAGGGCGTCGCCTCCGAGCTCGATCTGGATAACGCCAAGGCCGATCTGGATGGCGCCGCCGCCAACCGCCGCGCCGCGCAAGCCGGCGTCGAGGCCGCCCAGCGTGCCATTAGCGCGGCCACAGCCGCGGTGCGCGACGCCCAGGCGCAGCAGCGGCAGATCGCGGTTCAGCAGCAGCAGACGGCCTCGCTCGACGCCGCCGCGCGCGGGGCGCAAGCCTCGCACCAGGCCGCGGTCGTGCGCCTCGACCAAACCCAAATCCTGGCTCCGGTGGACGGCATCATCACCCTGCGCGCGGCGCGGGAGGGCGAGGTGGTCAGCCCCGGCAGCCCCATTGTGACGATTTTCGATCTGAGCGACACCTGGGTCGACGCCGACGTGGAAGAGACCTATGCGCCGTTGATCCGCATGGGCCAAACCATGCAGGTGCAGCTCCCCACCGGGCAAACCGTCACCGGGCCGGTCATTTACAAGGCGGTCGAGGCCGACTTCGCCACGCAGCGGGACGTGAGCCGCACCAAGCGCGATATCAAGACGATCGCCCTCCGGGTCAAAGTGGCCAATCCCCAAGGCGCGTTGCCGCTGGGCATGACCGCCTGGATCAAGCTGCCGGTGCCCGCCGACATGGCCGCCGCGCCGCTGCCGGCTGGACCCGCGGCGCAGGCGACATCATTCACCTCCAAGGCCGGACGGGAGTAATGGCGACCGCGGCGGCCCCGAACGCCATCCAAGTCCATGACATCGCCAAGACGTTCGGCACGCTCAAGGCGGTGGACCGGATCTCGTTCACGGTGGCACAGGGCGAGATCTTCGGCATGCTGGGCCCGAACGGGGCGGGCAAATCGACCCTGATCCGCATGCTGACCACGCTCATCACCCCCACGGCGGGATCGGCGATGGTGGCGGGCTGCGACGTGGCAACGGAGGCGGATGCGGTGCGCCTGCGCATTGGCGTGATTCCGCAAAACATGACCAGCGACCCCGATCTGACCTGCGCCGAAAACATCTCCATCCACGCCCGGCTGTACGGCATGGGGCGGCAGCAGCGCAAACAGATCACCGCCCAATTATTGGAAGCGGTGGGGCTCGCCGACCGGGCCGAGGCCTTCGCCCGCACCCTCTCCGGCGGCATGCGGCGCCGGCTGGAGATTGCCCGCGGCCTGGTCCACCAGCCGCAGATTCTTTTCCTGGACGAGCCCACCACCGGGCTCGACCCGGCCTCGCGCATGTCGGTGTGGGAGCTGATCTCGCAATTGCGCGCCTCCCGCGGCATGACGTTGTTCCTGACCACGCATTACATGGACGAGGCCGACAAGCTGTGCGACCGCATCGGCATCGTCGATCACGGCAAGCTGGTGGTGCTGGACACGCCGGCGGCGCTGAAGGCGGCCGTGCCCGGCGCCAGCGTGATCGAGGTGCGCTTCCAACCCGACGTGGCCGGCGGCAGCGCCGTACTCGAGGCCCTGCCGCTCGTCAGCCAAGTGCGGCAGCAAGGGGCCGCGCTCTACCGCGTCTCCACCGACAGCGGCCCGGCCACCGCCGAGGCGATCATGGACCTGGCCCGGCAGCAACACGTCGAAGTCGCCAGCCTCTCGGTGCAGAGCACATCGCTGGATGACGTCTTCCTGCACGTCACCGGACACGGCCTCACCGAGCACGATACCGTCGTGCCCTCGGTCGGCTGGGGAAAGCGAACCGCATGAGCTTCACCCGCGCCATGGCCATCGTCGAGCGCGATATGCACAAGTTCCGCCGCAGCCCAATGCTGCTGGTGGCGGCGCTGGTGTTGCCCTTGGTGCAGCTGGTCATTCTGGGCAACGCCTTCGGCGGCAAGATCCGCAACGTGCCGGTGGCGGTCATTAACCTTGACCACGGTCCGCAGGCGGTCACCGTGCAGGAAAAGCTGCTGGCGGTGGCGGCCAACGAACGCACGTTCCTCCCCCAGCCCTACGCCGACCAGACGCAGGCGCTCTCCGACTTGCGCGCGGGCCATGTGGCGGCGGTGCTGATCATCCCGCACAACTACTCCCGCGACCGGCTCCTCGGCCAGCAGCCGCACCTGGCGCTGATCACCGACAACACCGATCAGATTTCGGCCGCGGGGGTGAGCCAAACCATGGGCGCGCTGGTGAACTCCATCAACGCGCCCGAGGCCGCGCTGGCGCCCCGCGATCCCACCCAAGTCGCGCTCGATATCGTCGAGGTCTACCCCTATACCAGCTACATGAAGTACCTGCTGCCGGGCTTGATCACGCTATCGATCTTCATCACCGCCATGATCGGCGGCGGCATCGTCTACATCGACGACAAGCAGCGCGGCCTGCACGAAGGCTATCTGGTGACGCCCATTACCAAATGGGAACTCATCCTGGGCTTCAACCTGGCCGGCGCCATCAAGGCGTTTCTGGCCGGGCTGGTCATCCTGACGGTGGGCTCGGAGATTGCGGGCGTGCACAGCTTTCTGGCGCCCGCGCGGTTCGTCGAGCTTTTGGTGGTCACCGCCCTGGTGGCGGTGGCGCTGATCGCCATGATGTTTCTGCTCATGGCACGCATTGACGATCCGCTGGTGCCGCGGGCGATCTTTGGCGTGCTCAATACGCTATTGTTCTTTCCCAGCGGCGCCATCTACCCCATCGCCGGGTTTCCGGCCTGGCTGCGGGCGATGTCGGTGGTCAACCCGTTCACCTACGCGGTGCATGCCTACCGGGTGCTGCTGTTGCAACAGGCCGGCATCG
>JANWJU010000134.1 GCA_025451775.1 Terriglobales bacterium | reverse complement strand
GGTACTCCTCGACGCTCTCGCCGAAGACGTTGGCCACCACCATCACCCCCAACTGCCGCAGCCGCGGCAGCCGCGTTTCGACGAACGCCTGGGCGCCGATATTCTGCAGTCCCACCGAGTTCAGCATCCCGGCCGTGGTTTCCAGCAGCCGTGGGCTGGGGTTGCCGGGCATGGGATGGAGGGACAGTCCCTTGGTGACCACGCCGCCCAGTTTTTTTAAATCAACGATGTCCTCGAACTCAGTGCCATAACCGAAGGTGCCGCTGGCGGCGAGCACTGGGTTCTGCAGTTCGACGCCGGCGATGGTGACGCGTAGGTCCATGGTTTAACGCGGGCGCCCGGCTGACGCCGCCCGCTGGTGCTCGCCGCAGGGCGGGGGCCCCTGCGCCCCGCCCCGCGGCTGCGCTATTTTAACGCGGGCACCCGGCTTCGCCGCCCGCTGGTGTTCGCCGCAGGGCGGGGGCCGCTGCGCCCCGCCCCGCGGCTGCGCTATTTTAACGCGGGGACCCGGCTTCGCCGCCCGCTGGTGCTCGCCGCGGGGCGGGGGCCGCTGCGTCCCGCCCCGCGGCTGCGTTATTTTAACGCGGGGCACTGACGCCGCCCGCTTGGCCGGCGGCGCGTTGCCGTGAACTTTAACTTTAACGCGGACGCGGGGGCGGCAGCTCCGCCTCGCGGCTTGGCTATTTTGGCATACCGAGTCCGGTGCGCGCCTGCAAGGTGGCCAGGCACCGGGGGCGCGCCGTTTGCTCCGTGGGGCGAGAATCCGCGGGGCGGCCCGCCCCCGGCGAATAACGCGGGGCGGCCCCCAGCGGCGCGCGAATTGGGCTGGGGCGAATGGGGCCCCGGCCAAATTCGCGCGTAAGCGGGACGCGCGGCGGTGTGAGCGTTTCAGCCGAACACGCGCTGGGGCCCGCGCCCAGCATTCGTCAGGTTCTATAATAAACGCTGCCATGCCCGCACTCGCTCCCGTCTTCCCGCCGGTCGACGAGCAGCTCGCCTACCTGATAAAGGGAGCGGCCGAGCTGATCGGTGAGCCCGAGTTGCGCCAGCGCCTGGAGCGCTCCCGCCAGACGGGCGTGCCGCTGCGCGTGAAGGCGGGTTTTGACCCCACCGCCCCCGATCTGCACCTGGGCCATACCGTGCTGTTGCGCAAGCTCAAGCACTTTCAGGACCTGGGGCACGAAATTTTCTTTCTGATCGGCGATTTCACCGGCCGCATCGGCGATCCCAGCGGCAGAAGCGAGACCCGTCCGGCGCTGACGACCGAACAGGTGAACGCCAACGCCGAGACTTACCGCGCGCAGGTGTTTCAACTGCTCGACCGCGAGCGCACGCAGGTGGTCTTCAACAGCGCCTGGATGGAGGCGCTGCCAGCGGCGGAGATCGTGCGGCTGTGCTCCAAGTTCACGGTCGCGCGCATGCTGGAGCGGGACGACTTCCACCTCCGCTTCAGCAACAACCAGCCCATTTCCATCCACGAGTTCCTTTACCCGCTGGTGCAGGCCTACGATTCGGTGGCGCTGCGCGCCGACGTCGAGTTGGGCGGGACCGACCAGAAGTTCAACCTGTTATTGGGCCGGGAGATCCAGCGCGAGTATGGCCAGCCGCCGCAGGTGGTGCTGACCATGCCCTTGCTGGAGGGACTGGACGGCGTGCGCAAGATGTCGAAATCGCTGGGCAACTACGCCGGCATCGCCGAACCGGCGGGGACGATGTACGCCAAGCTGATGTCGATCTCCGATGAGTTGATGTGGCGCTACTGGCTGCTGCTGACCGACCGGGGCGAGGCCGACATCGCGGCCCTGAAAGCCGACGTGGCCGCGGGGCGCGTGCACCCCATGCAGGTCAAAAAAGACCTGGCGGCGCAGGTTACCGCCGACTTCCACGGCGCCGAGGGGGCGCGGGCGGCGGGCGCCGAGTTCCAGCGCGTGGTGCAGCGGCATGAAGCCCCAGCCGAGCTGGCCGAGGTGCGGCTGCAGGCGCCGGCGGGCGGGGCCGAGTTCCGCCTGGACAAGGAGTTGGCGCGCCACGGCTGCGCGCCCTCGGTGAGCGAGGCGGCGCGGCTGATCAAGGCGGGTTCGGTGTCGCTCGACGGTGAATCCTGGCGCCAGCTCACGCTCCCTTCCCAGCCGGCGCGCACGATGCTGCTCAAGGTAGGCAAGCGCTACTTCGCGACGCTGGTCATCGAGTCCCAGCCAAAGGCATGAGGCGGGCGGCCATGCTCGTCATCGGGGCGGCGCTGGCGGCGGGGCTGGGGGCACAAACGCCGGCAGCGGCTTCGGGCGCGGAAGCCGGGCGCGTGACCTACGCGCGCAGCTTCAAGGGCTCGGTGCCGGCGTTCGTCCAGATCGCCATCAGCCAGGACGGAGCGGCCACCGCCACCGTTCGCGAGCACGACGCCGACGCGCCGCAGACGTTGCGTTTCACCGCCTCCACGGCGGCGGTGCAGGACATTTTTGCCCAGGCGGCGGTGCTGCACGAGTTCACCCACCCCAAGCTGGAGGCCAAACAGAAGGTGGCCTACAGCGGCGATAAAATGCTGGCCTTCGACGACGCCAACCACCACAGCTCGCAGCAGTTCAATTTCACCACGGTCGCGCCGGCGGCGGCGCTGGAGGCGCGGTTTGAACGGATGGCCACCACCGCGGTCGATAGGCTGGAGCTGGAGCGCGCCATGCGCTTCCAGCCGCTGAACACGCTGGGCGTGCTGGAACAGATCGAGCAGGACCTGAGCGCCGGCCGTTTGGGCGCGCCGCAGATGATCGAGCCCGACCTGGAGGCGGCCGCCGCCAACCCGGCGCTCATGGACGCCGTCCACCACCACGCCGCGGGGATTTTAAAGTCGCTGCATGCCGCACAGCCTTCGAACAACCTAGAATGAGAGCTGCCATGCCCCCACCCCGGCTGACGGCGCTGTATCCCGGCTCCTTTGATCCGCCCACGCTCGGGCATCTTGACCTGATCGAGCGCGGACGGCGCATCTTTCCCCGCCTGATCGTCGCCGTGCTGCGCAACTCGGAGAAGGAGCCGCTGTTCACCGTGGCCGAGCGCTGCGCCATGCTGCGCGAGTGTACGTCCGGGTGGGAAGGGGTGGAGGTGGCGGAGTTCAGCGGTCTGCTGGTGGATTTCGCGGCGCGGGTGGGGGCGGGGGCGCTGCTGCGCGGCATCCGCGCCATCAGCGACTACGAGTACGAATTCCAGATGGCGTGGATGAACCGGCGCATGGCGCCGGAGCTGGAGACGGTGTTCATGATGCCGGGCGAGGATTACGCCTACCTGAGCTCGCGGCTGGTGAAGCAGGTCGCCGCCGGCGGGCGTCCGGTGACGGGCATGGTGCCGGAGACGGTCGAGCGCCGGCTGCAGGCGAAGCTGCGGGAGATCCTCACAACGCCGAAAACGCGGTAAAATCAACCCTATGGCGCAAGTTTCTGCATCTGTTCCTGCATCGGTTTCGTCTCCCCGGCCACTGGAACGGCCGCTGGCCGCGCGCACCAAGCGTATTTCCGTCTCCGCCACCGCCGCCATGGTGATTGAGGCCGACCGCCTGCGGGCCGAGGGCCGCGACCTGGTCGATTTTGGCGTGGGCGAGCCGGACTTCCCCACCCCGGCGCACATTACCGAGGCCGCCATCACGGCGTTGCGGCAGAACGTGACCAAATACACGGCGACGGGCGGCACGCGCGAACTGCGCGAGGCCATCGTCCAAGCCCACCATCGCGAGTTGGGCTCCGGCTACAAGGTTCCCGAGTGCCTGGCGACGATGGGCGGCAAGCACGCGCTCTTCAACGCCATCAGCGTGCTCGTCGACCATGGCGACGAGGTCATCCTGCCCGCCCCTTATTGGGTCAGTTTCTACGATCAGATCACCTACGCGGGCGGCACCCCGGTGGTCGTGCAGACCGAAGAGGAGCAGGGGTTCGGGCTTTCGCTGGCGGCGCTTGAGGCGGCCATCACGGCGCGCACCAAGGTCATCCTGCTGAACTCGCCCTCCAATCCGAGCGGCGCCATCTTCACCCCGGACACTTTCCGGGCGGTGCTCGAGATCTGCAAACAGCGCGGCATCTGGCTGTTGAGCGACGAATGCTACGTGAAATTTCTCTACGACGCCGCGCCCTACAGCGTGGCCAGCGAACCGGGCAGCAAGGATTTCGTGGTCATCGCCGGTTCGCTGTCGAAGACTTATGCCATGACCGGCTGGCGGCTGGGGTTTGCGCTGGCGCCGGCGCCGATCGTGAAGGCCATGATCAACCTGCAGAGCCACTCGACCAGCAACCCCACCTCGTTCGTGCAGAAGGGCGCGCTCGCCGCCCTCAACGGCACGCAGGCGCCGGTGGCGGAGATGCTGGCCGAGTACCGGCGGCGGCGGGAGATCATCGTCAGCGGCTTGCGCGCCATCCCCGGCGTCACCTGCGTGATGCCGGCGGGGGCGTTCTACGCCTATCCCAACATCTCCCAGCTGCTGGGCGGGAAGGGGCGCCCCGCCACGGCGATGGAGTTCTCCACCCGGCTGTTGCAGGAGGCTGGGGTGGTGACCGTGCCGGGCGAGGCGTTTGGCACGCAGCACCATTTGCGCTTTTCCTACGCCGCCGCCGTGCCCGTGATTGAAGAAGGGCTGCGCCGCTTCGCCGGCTTCTGCAGCCAACTGAGTTAACTGCAATGCCCCTGTACGAGTATCAATGCCAGCGCTGCCAACGGCGGGTGGAGAAGATCCAGTCCTTCACCGCCCCGCCGCTCACCACCTGCGAGGCGTGCGGCGGGCCGCTGGAGAAGCTGATCTCGTTGTCGGCGTTCCAGCTCAAGGGTTCGGGCTGGTATGTGACCGATTACGCCAAGAAGTCCGGCGTCTCGCCCGCTGCGCCGGAGGCCTCCGGCAGCGGCGAGAAATCGTCCGGCGATGGCGGTAGCGGGGGAGGCAACGATTCCAGTAAAGACGGCAGCCACGGCGGCCAGTCCGAGACCAAGTCCGAGTCGAAGTCCGAGTCCAAGCCGGAGTCCAAGCCCGAGGCCAAACCGGCGGGAGCGGCCGCGGCGTCTCCGTCCAAATAGCCGCTGGAGGCAGCTTGGAGATGCCACGAGCAGAGCGGGCAATCCCTGCCGCCAACCGAAGCCCGCCCACAAGCGACCAACGGGAGCGACCCAGCAAAAAGTGGCGAGCCACTCAGGGGGTGCGGGCGCGCTTGCTCAGCAGCTCCTGCATGACGGAGTTGAATCCGGCTTGGGTCGCCGCGCTGGGGCCGGCCAGGGTGGACAGCGTGGCCGGCGTGGCCACTCCGGGGAGCCGGCCAAAGGTGCAGTCCGCCGCCAGGATTTCGCGCCGAATCTCCTGCCAAATCAGCCGGTACATGGCGTCGGTGGGATGGACCTGATCGATGGTGGTGAGGGGCGCCGCTTGGGTGCGCTGGTCGTAGGCTTGGGCGCTGACGTGGGTCTTGGTCGCCGCCGCGGCCGCGCCGCTCCGCAGGCGGTAGCTGCCGTTGACCAGCCGCTCCAGAGAATCCTCGCTCAGACAACAGCCGAGTTCCGCCACGCGGTCGCCGTGCTGGCGCGCCAGCCGGGCCAACTCGAGGTTAAAGAGCATCACGCCTTGTTCCAGCTTTTTTAACTCTTCCACTTGCGCGATCAAAGCGGCGAGCTCCTTCTGCGCCCAGTGGTTGGTCAGCGCATCATCCACGGTCCAGGCCGCGGTCCGCAGCATGCGCAGCGAGGGCGCGCCCATGACCTTCTTGTAGAGGCCGCGTTCCGCCATCTCGCGCTGCGGATGGCGCTGCGCCTCCGTCCGGAAGGCGGTGACAAATTTCTGCTTGGCCGTTTCCAAGCGCATGGAGTAGCGCACGGCGGTGAGGGGGCGCGCCAGATTCACGAAGATGAATTTGGGATCGGGATCCTCGGCACGCACCATCACTTTGAGGCGGTTGCGCTGGACGTTCGCCTCGGCGTCGGCCACCAGCCCCATTTCGTGGGACGGCCGGTTGGCGGTGTACAAGTCGTTGGCGCCAAACCAAACGATAAAGAGGATGGGGCCAATGCCGCGTCCGCCGGTTTTGAACTCGCCTTCAAAGGCATCGACCTGGTCCTTGAAGGTTCCCAGGAATGGCCCCTTTTCCCGTGGCGTGTCCGCGCAGGCGCCGCCCTCCGCATAGTTCAGGTAACTAAAACTGTCCGCCCCCAGATCGACGCGGCTGGCGGCGGATAGGGACATATGTTGCTGGCTGCGCTGATAGGATCCCTCCGCCGTCGTGCCGACCAGACTGGCGCCTCCAGCTTCCTCGAACATGAAATCGGTCCAGTTGCGGCAATCGCTGAAACGCCCGGTGGGACTGACGTACATTTCATTGACCAGCCGGGCCATGCGGCCGGACTTGGTGGTCCATTTTTTGCCGATGTCCGACAGGCTATCCCCGAAGACAACCACGGTGCGAATCCGACGAGCCATGATCAATTCCTTCCGGGGGAAGTCGAGCGAAAACAAGCGTACCAAGCGGCACCGAGGGAGGTCGCTCCCGAGCGCGGCCGCGCCCGATGACTTGCCCATCGGAGTCCCCGCACTGACGACGATGACCGTCGCCAGTGTACACCGCCGCCAGCGCCTGGCCACCATGGAAAAGAGCGGCGACGGGAGCGGCCACGCAAAAAAGTGGCGAGCGCCGGTTGCAACGGAGTGGGCTGGGTTTAACATCGGGCATGGGCGTCACCGTCACGGTGTTGGGCAGCGGCAGCAAGGGCAACGCCGCGGTGATTTCGAGCGGTCGCACGCGGTTGTTGATCGACTGCGGCTTCAGCCGGCGCGAAATGACGCGGCGGCTGCAAGTGTGTGGCATGGAGCCGGACGCGCTGGATGCCATCCTGATCACCCACGAGCACAGCGACCACGTCGCCGGCCTACCGCGGATGGCGAAGGGTATGGCCGCCCCGGTGTTCATCAACGAGGGCACGCGCACGGCCATGGGCGCGGCCGGAGAGGCGCTGGACCGGGCCGAAAGTTTTACCACCGGCGCCAGGTTCGCCGTGGGCGATATCGAGGTTGACCCCTTCACCATCCCTCATGACGCCGCCGATCCGGTGGGTTTCGTGTTCCGCGCCGAGGGCGTGCGCATCGTCTTCGTCACCGACCTCGGCTATTTGTCCGCCAACGTTCAGGACCGGCTGCGCAGCGCCGACTGCGTGGTGATTGAGTCCAACCACGATCTGGAAATGCTCAAAGGCGGCGGCTACCCCTGGGAGCTGAAGCAGCGCGTGCTGAGCCGCGTTGGACACCTCTCCAACGACAGCCTGGCGGCATACCTCGCCGACGGATTCGACGGCGCGGCCGCCCACGTCGTGCTGGCGCACTTAAGCGAGAACAACAACCTGCCCGGGTTGGCGCGGATGGCGTCGGAGCGCGCCCTGGCGGGACGGCTGTTCGCGCCCACGCTGCACGTTGCCACGCAGACCGAGCCGCTCGAAATTGTTCTTTAGGCGCGGGCGGCCCGGCTGACGCCGCCCGCTTGGCGCGCGCCCCAGGGCCGGGGACCCCTTGAGCCCCAACCCTGGCGCGCGCGCCCGCTCGCCCTGGGTTGGTCGGGAAGGCCGACGCCGCCCGCTCCGTGCCCGGGCGCGCGGCGGAGCCGCGCAGGGGCCCGCGGCGAAGGAAGCGGAGCAGCGGCTTGGGGCGTTAGGGGCCCCGAGCGGCTGCGAGCAAAAGCGGGGCGCGCGGCGGCGCCGCGCTGGGGACCGAGGCGAGGGAAGCGGAGCAGGGGCGTGGGGCGTCGGGGGCCCCCAGCCGCGGCGAGCAAAAGCGGGGCGCGCGGCGGAGCCGCGCAGGGGCCCGCGCCGATCATTGAAGTTACCGTTACGCACTGCGTCACTGCGGGAACGAAAGGAGAATTTCGGTCACAATGGAAGGGATGAACCTCAAAGACCTGCCGCTGGGCGTGGCTGCGCCCGAGCGCGTCAACGCCATCGTCGAGATTCCCAAAGGCAACCGCACCAAGTACGAGTACGACGTGAACCTGGGCGTGTTCCGCCTGGACCGGGTCCTGTACGCCTCGATGTTTTACCCCACCGCCTACGGCTTTTTGCCCAGCACGCTCGCCGAGGATGGCGATCCCATGGACGTGCTGATGCTGATCAGCGAGCCGCTGGACGTGGGCATCATGCTCGAAGTGTGGCCCATCGGTATGCTCAAGATGCGGGACGAGAAGGGCGAGGACGACAAGATCCTGGCGGTGGCCATTCACGACCGCAGCTACCGCGAGATCCGGGAACTGGAGCACGTGGCCGAGGACGAACTGCGGCTGATCGAGCACTTCTTCCGCAGCTACAAGACGCTGGAGCGCAAGGACGTGGTCAGCCACGGCTGGGCCCCGCGCAGCTACGCCCACCGCTTTATCATTAACGCCCAGCAGCGCTACCGCGAGCACCACCAAACTGCGTTGCCGCCGGCGCCGGTCGAATCGTAGCCCGTTTCAGCGCCGGGCCAAATCGAAGCGGTCGAGGTTCATGACTTTGTTCCAGGCGGCGACGAAATCGTGGACGAATTTTTCCCGCGCGTCGGCGCTGGCGTAGACCTCCGCCAGGGCGCGGAGCTGGGAGTTGGAGCCGAAGACGAGGTCGACGCGCGTACCGGTCCATTTGAGTCGGCCGGTTTTGCGGTCGCGGCCTTCATAAATGCCGCCGCCGTTGGCCGCGGGCTTCCACTCCGTGCCCATGTCGAGCAGGTTGACAAAGAAGTCGTTGGTGAGCGCTTCCGGGCGCTGGGTGAAGACGCCGTGCGGCGCGCCGCCGGCGTTGGCCTTGAGGACGCGCAGGCCCGCGATCAAGGCCGTCATTTGCGGGGCGGTCAGGGTCAGCAGCTGGGCTTTGTCCACCAGCAGCGCTTCCGCGGGTACGGGAGACTCGCTTTTGAGGTAGTTGCGGAAGCCATCGGCGAGGGGCTCGAGCACCGCGAAGGAGGCGGCATCGGTCTGCTCCGCGGAAGCGTCCGTGCGCCCCGGCGTGAACGGCACGGTCACGGTGACGCCGGCGTTGCTGGCGGCCTTCTCGACGCCGGCACAACCGGCCAGGACGATCAAGTCCGCCAGCGAAACTTTCTTGCCCTGTGACTGGGCGGCGTTGAACGCCGCTTGAACGCCCTCCAAGGTTTTGAGCACCTTGGCGAGCTGAGCCGGCTGGTTGACCTCCCAATCCTTCTGCGGCGCCAGGCGGATGCGGGCGCCGTTGGCGCCGCCGCGCTTATCGGAACCGCGGAACGTTGATGCCGAGGCCCAGGCGGTCCCCACCAGCTCGGACACGGTCAGGCCGGAAGCCAGAACCTTGGCCTTGAGGGCGGCAACGTCGCCCGCGTCGATCAGCGGGTGGTTGACGGCGGGAACGGGGTCCTGCCAGATGAGCTCCTCGGCGGGAACCTCGGGGCCGAGGTAGCGCGCGCGCGGCCCCATGTCGCGGTGCGTCAGCTTGAACCAGGCGCGGGCGAAGGCGTCGGCAAACTCGCCGGGGTGCTCATAGAAGCGCCGCGAGATTTTCCCATAGGCGGGATCGAAGCGCAGCCCGAGGTCGGTGGTGAGCATGGTGGGCAGGTGCTTCTTGGCGGGATCGTGCGCGTCGGGAACCGTTGCCGCCGCGCCTTTTGCCACCCACTGATACGCGCCCGCCGGGCTCCGGCTGAGTTCCCACTCGTTCTCAAAAAGCGTCTCGAAGAAGTTGTTGTCCCACCGCGTCGGGGTTTGGGTCCAGGTGACTTCCAAGCCGCTGCCGATGGCGTCGCCCCCTTTGCCGGAGGCGAAGTCGCTCCTCCAGCCCAGGCCCTGGCTTTCCAGGCCCGCGGCTGCGGGCGCCGGCCCGACGTGCGAGGCGGGAGCGGCGCCGTGGGTTTTGCCGAAGGTGTGGCCGCCGGCGATCAGCGCCACCGTCTCCTCATCGTTCATGGCCATGCGGGCGAAGGTCTCCCGCGTGTCGACGGCCGCTCCCAGCGGATCGGGTTTGCCGTTGGGTCCTTCCGGGTTGACGTAGATGAGCCCCATCTGCACGGCGGCGAGCGGGTTTTCCAGTTCCCGGTTGCCGGTGTAGCGTTCGTCACCCAGCCAGGTTTTTTCCCGGCCCCAGTAGACGTCCATGTCCGGCTCCCAGACATCCGCGCGTCCGCCGGCGAAGCCGAACGGCTTGAACCCCATGGTTTCCAGTGCGACGTTACCGGCCAGCACCATGAGGTCGGCCCAGGAGATCTTGCGGCCGTACTTTTGTTTGACGGGCCACAGCAGGCGGCGCGCCCGGTCGAGGAGGACGTTGTCGGGCCAACTGTTCAGGGGTGCGAAGCGCTGCTGGCCGCGCCCGGCGCCGCCGCGGCCGTCGCCGATGCGGTAGGTGCCGGCGCTGTGCCACGCCATGCGGATGAACAATGGGCCGTAGTGGCCGAAGTCCGCCGGCCACCACTCCTGCGAGTCGGTCATCAGCGCCGCCAGATCCGTTCTCACCGCCGCCAGGTCGAGGCTCTGGAACTCCCGCGCGTAATCAAAGTCCCTGTCCATGGGATTGGACTTCGAGGAGTGCTGGTGCAGCAGTTCGAGCCGCAATTCATTCGGCCACCAGTCTTGGTTGGTGGGACCGCCGGCGGCGTGAGGGAAGGGGCATTGGGCTGGAGATGACATAAATTCTCCCGTAACCTATTGTACGAAAAGTGGCGGGCTCCTCAGCGGCGGTGCACGGGAGCGTGCATTTGGTACTCGTGGGGTGGCGTGGCGCCCATGAGGTAGCGCACGAAGTAGTCCCAGCGGCGGCGCATCATGTAGGGGGCGTCCGGGCCGTAGCCGTGGGCCTGGTTGGGCAGCAGGATGAGGTCGAAGTCCTTGTTGGCCTGGATCAGCGCCTGCACCACCAGCAGGGTGTTGTTCATGGGCACGTTGTTGTCCATGGTGCCGTGGGCGAGCAGGAGGTGGCCGTTCAGGCTCTTGGCCACGGATTCGTTGGACTGGCCGGTGTAGGTGGTGACGTGGCCAGGCTGGCCGGGATTGGGACCAGGAATGGGGACATCGAGGCCCATGTAGCGCTCGCCCCAGTCGTCCTCGTACTCGCGCTGGTCGTGGTTGCCACTTTCGGCCACGCCGACCTTGAAGAAATCCGGGTAGCGGAACATGGCGTCGGCGGTGGCGTCGCCGCCGCCGGAGTGGCCCCAGATGCCGGCGCGGTTGATGTCGATGAATTTATAGCGGCGGGCCAACTGCTGCATGCCAGTGACCTGATCCGGCAGCGTGTTGTCTTCCATGTTGCCGTAGTAGGCCATGTGGAAGTCGCGGCCGCGCCAGGGTGTGCCCATGCCGTCAATCTCAACCACCACGAAGCCGAGCTGGGCCAGCGCCTCGTCGTCATCGTGGCTGGGGATGAAGTCGCGCGTCTCGACGCTGCCGGTCTGCGGGCCGGGGTAGATGTGGTTGATGATGGGATACTTGACGCCCTTCTCCATGTGGAAGGGGGTGAACATCAGCCCGTAGAGGGTGGTTTTGCCATCGCGCGCCTTGACCGTGATCTGCTCGGGCGGCTTCCATCCAGTGGCGAGCAAGCGTGAGATATCAGCCTTCTCCAAGCCGGCGACGAGCTTGCCCGAGGTGTCGCGCAATACGGTGACGGGAGGCGTGTCCGGGGTTGAGTAGGTATCCACGAAGGACTGGCCGCTGGGGTCAAACGCGACGGTATGGTTGGCGTCCTCGGGGGTAAGCAACTGCGCATCCTCTTCCTGGCGCGGGCGCCCGGCTGCGCCGCCCGCTTCTGCTCGCGGCGAGGGGGGGGCCCCTTCGCCCCGCCTCGCCGCTGCGCCATCCAGGGAAACCTTGTAGAGAAGCTGGTAGTAAGGGTTCCAGCCGGGCTGCTTGCCGGTGGCGATGAAATAGACCTCGCGTGCCTTGCGGTCCAGGTAGACGACGGAATCGACATTGCCCACGCCGGTGGTGATCTGGCGCTTGAGTTTGCCGGTGTCGAGATCGTAGAGGTAGAGCTGTCCCCAGTTGTCGCGCTGCGAGTACCAGAGGAACTCATGGGTTTGCGGCAGGTAGCGGAAGTTGCTGCCCCCGACGCCGCCCTCGTACTCGGTCGAGACGGTTTCTTCATAGACGGTGCGGACCTCCCCGGTCGCCGCATCGGCCACGCGCAACCACTCCTGGTGGTGGCCGCGCGAGGTGGAGATGAAGGCCAGGGTCGAGCCGTCCGGGCTCCACTGCACGTCTTCATCGGGGCCGAAGGCGAGATCGTCGCGGAGTGTGGAGCGGTGCTGGTCCGGCGGCATCTGGAGGCGGATGACGCGCGGGCCGCCAGGCGAGTCGAGATCGATGATGACGCGCTGGATGGTGGTGACGATGGGGTCGCCGGGGAGGGGGTACACCTCGGTGGTGAGGGTGGGATGGCCGACCACGACCGGGACCAGATACAGCTTGCCGACGCCGCGCTGGTCCTGCTGATAGGTGGCGATCTTGGTGGAGTCGGGGGACCAGAGCACGATGGGGCGGTCGCTCGAGATCCAGCCGGCGTTGTCGGTGGCGTAGCCGAAGTTTTTCACGCCGTCGTGGGTGAGCTGGGTCTCGGCGCCGGTGGCGAGGTTGCGCATCCAGAGGTTGTAGTCGCGGATGAAGACGGCGCGTTGGTGGTCGGGAGAAATCGACAAGGGCGGGCCGCTGGCGGAGCTTGGCGCGGGCGGTTGGGCGGAGGCGGCGGCGCAGTGCGCGCCCTGGCGATCGCACGTCCAGCGCTGGCCGGCGGCGTCGAAAGAGACATCGAGGCCATCGCTGGAAAAGGCCAAATTGGTCAGCGGCAGCGCCCGGGCGGAGAAGCGTTGCCTGGAGGCGGAGGCGAGCGCGGCGGCCAGCCGGTCGCGGTCAAACGCCGGCTCGCGCGTGCCCCGCGCCGGATCGACGAGCACGAATTGCGTGCCTTGGGGCGTGCCCACGTGGTACCAGAAACGGCCGTCCGGCAGCCATTGCGGCTGCACGCTGAGGCCGAACACCAGCGGCTCGGTGTTGTAACTCAGGTACTTTTCCGCGCGGGCGTAATCGCCAGCGGTGACTTGGGGAACGGCGGCTTGGGCTGCCGCGGCGATCGTCAGGCCGCAGCTCAGGATCAGCGCCAGTGCCGGCGCCGCACGCAAGCTCATGGAGCGAGTATCGCATGCCGTCCATTGGGGGCGCAGCGGCGAGGCGGGGCGAGGCGGCCCCCGCCTGGCCGCGAGCAAAAGCGGGCGGCGAAGCCGGGTGCCCGCGCCCGGGGCAAGCGCAGCGGCGAGGCGGGGCGAATTACCCCGCCTTGGCGCGAGCAAAAGCGGGCGGCGAAGCCGGGTGCCCGCGCATAATAACGACAGTGAAGCTTAACGACAATATTCTCGGGGCCATCGGCCAAACGCCCATGGTGCGCATCAACGCCATCACACGCGGCCTCTCCGCGGCGGTGTACGCCAAGCTGGAGAACTTCAACCCCGGCAACTCGATCAAAGACCGCATGGCGCTCAAAATGATCGAGGACGCCGAGCGCTCGGGCGCGCTGCAGCCCGGCGGCACCATCGTCGAAGGCACCAGCGGCAACACCGGCATGGGCCTGGCCATCGCCGCCGTGATCAAGGGCTACAAGTGCGTCTTCACCACCACCGATAAGCAGTCCAAAGAAAAAAACGACGCGCTGCGCGCCTTCGGCGCCGACGTCATCGTCTGCCCCACCAACGTTGACCCCGAGGATCCGCGGTCGTACTATTCGGTCGCCACCCGATTAGCCCGGGAGATTCCCAACGCCTGGAAGGCGAACCAGTACGACAACCTGTCGAACACCGCGGCCCACTACGAACAGACCGGGCCTGAAATCTGGGAACAGACCGGGGGGCAGCTCACGCACTTGGTGGTGGGCGTCGGCACCGGCGGCACCATCAGCGGCACCGGACGGTACCTCAAGGAGCGGAATCCGGCCATTCAGGTCTGGGGCATCGACACCTACGGCTCGGTGTTCAAGAAGTACAAGGAAACCGGCCTCTTCGACAAGCACGAGATCTATCCCTACATTACCGAGGGCATCGGCGAGGATTTCCTGCCCCGGAACGTCGACTTTGATGTGATTGACCACTTCGAGAAGGTCACCGACAAAGACGCGGCGATCATGACGCGGCGCATCGCGCGCGAGGAGGGCATCTTCGCCGGCAACTCGGCGGGGGCGGCGATGGCGGGCTTGCTGCAGCTCGAGGGGCGCCTGAACATCCACGATTTCGTGGTGGTGATCTTCCATGACCACGGCTCCCGCTACCTGGGCAAGATGTTCAACGACGACTGGATGCGGGAGCGCGGCTTCCTGGAGAAGAGCGGCATGACCGCCCGCGACTTGGTGGCCGCGGGGCTGAGCGGGGAGTTGTTCTCGGTCGAGGCCAACGAGCCCGTCGAGCATGCGCTGCGGGTGATGAGCCAGCACGATTTCTCGCAGATCTCGATCACCCGCGATCAGCGATTGATCGGCTCGCTGGATGAAGCCCACCTGTACCAAGCGCTGCTGACCGATCCCGGGACCAAGTCCCGGCCGCTGGAAACGATCATGCAGCCGGCCTTCCCGTTCGTCGACATCTCGACTCCGGTCGATCTGCTGGCCACCATGATCTCGGTCGAGAATCCGGCCGTGCTGGTGCGCGATTTCAAGACCGACAAGACCTTCATCATCACCCGCTCGGACGTCATCCGCGTGCTGTGACTTAGCTATTAGCTATTAGCTATTAGCTATTAGCTGTTAGCTATTAGGGCAGGCAACCGTTCGCGGCTGTGATCGCGGAGCGCGAGCGTGCCGGCGGCGGCGAGCAGAGCGCCGAAGAGCAGGTAATAGGCGGGCGCCATCGGGTTGGAGGTGACCTCAACCAGCGCCACCGCGACCAGCGGCGCGGTGCCGCCGGCGATGCCGATACCAATATTGAAAACGACTGCGTGGGCGCTGACGCGGTACGCGGGTGGAAACTGTTCGGCCAAAAACGCCGGCGCGGCGCCCATCACCACCGCCAGCAGGCCCGCTTGCAGCAATTGCGCCGCCCAGAGGCCGGACAAGCCGCCGCGGCCCGCCCAGGCGAACGAGATCCAGGCCACGGCGGCCACGCCGAGGAACGCCGCCGCCACCATCGTCCGGCGGCGCCAGCGCATGTCGGAGAGCCATCCGGAAAGCGGCACCACCGCGAGCGCCAGTGCCTGCCCGGCGGTGTTGATGCGCAAGGCGTCGGACTCCAGCACGTGGCCGAATTCGTGGGCGAAGGTGGGGAGGAAGACCATGGCGAGATAGTTCACGATGCCGTAGCCGGAGGTCAGCAGCAGCGCCCAGAGCATCGTCCGCGGCGATTCGCGCAGGGCCTGCAGCAGTGGAGCCGTGCCGTCCGGCGGCGCCCATGCCTCGCCCGATTCTGGCAGGTGCCGGCGCAGCCAGTAGCCGGCAAACGCCAGCGCGCCGCCCAACAGAAAGGGCACGCGCCACGCCCAGTGCGGTAGCGCGTCGATCCCCAAGGCGCTGCTGGCCCAGCCCGAGGCCAGCGCCGCCGCGGCCGCCGCCAGCAGCATGCCCACCGTGGCGCCCAGGTTGGCCACGCTGCCGGCCAGACCGCGGCGTCCAGGCGGCGCGGCTTCGACCAAATAGGTCACCGAACCCACATACTCTCCGCCCACGGAGAAACCTTGGAACAGGCGGGTGGCCGCCAACCCGATCGGCGCCCACAATCCCAGCGCGGCATAGCCCGGCAGCACCCCGACCGCGACGGTGGCGGCGCCCATCAGCGCCACCGAAAGCACCAAAACGAAACGGCGGCCCACCTGGTCGCCCAGCCGTCCCAGCACCACCGCGCCGATGGGACGCATGGCAAAGCCGGCGGCAAAGCCTCCGTAGACGCCCAGCAGCGCCGCGATATGGTTGTGGCCGGGGTAGAACGCTGACGCGAGAACCGGCGCCAGCAAGCCGTACAGGCCAAAGTCGTACCACTCCAGGACGTTGCCGATCATGCCGGCCCAGACGACCCGGCGGGTGGCTGCTTGCATGGGCTGATGATAGGCGGATTGGCGGTCGGGAGTCGCCACAGACTGGTTCAGTGATTTACAATCGTGTCATGAGCGATGTCATCAAGACAAAGATCAACCCCAATGGCCGGGTCGTCATCCCGCTCAGCGTGCGCAAGGCGCTGGGGGTGAAGCCGGGCGACGAGGTCATGATGCGCATGGTGGAGGGGGAGCTGCGCATTTACACCACCGATGGCGCCTTGGAACGCCTGCGGCGGGAGCTGCGGGAGTTGACCGCGCCCGAAGCCGGCGCCACCCCGGCGGAGAACAAAACCGCACCGGCTGGGAGCACTCCCGCCGCCAGCCCCAGTCCCAGCTTGGTCGAGGATCTGGTGCGGACACGCCGCGGCGGAGAGCGCACCTCATGGCGCGCGTAGTGTTGGACGCGACCGCGATCCTGGCGCTGCTCGGCGGGGAAGCGGGAGCGGAGATGGTGCGCGCCCACCTCGGCGAGGCCATCGTCAGCGCCGTGAGCCTGGAAGAGGTGCTGGCGATCGAAGCGCGGCGCGGCGTCCCGGTGTCGGCGGCGGCGGAGCGGCTGCAAGCGATGCCGTGGCGGGTGGTGGCGTTTGATGCGGTGATGGCGCGTCTGGCGGCGGCGCTGATTCCGGCGACGCGCGCCGCCGGATTGGGCTTCGGCGAGCGCGCCTGCCTGGCGCTGGCGCAGCTGCTCGACCTGCCGGTATTCACCGCCGACCCCGCCTGGGCGCGCTTGTCGGTGGACATCAGCATCCGCCTCATCGCTTAGCTGGCAGAGTCGGGGTTAACGCGAGGCTAATGAGGGTTGAGCGCCTCGGGGCCGGCTTCCCAGGGCCAGAAGGCGGCTGGCGTCAGCACCCGGATTCCCATGAACGGGTCGAGGATCAGCAGATCCTGATCGCCGGTCACGATCGCGGCACAGCCCCCGGTGAGAGCCGTGGCCAGGACGGCGTCGTCGTCCGGATCGCGGCAAACCGGCATTGCCAATGCAACCGCGGCTACCAACGTGAACCGCGCGGTTAACAGCGCCAAGGCTTGCCGCACGTCGGTATCGCGCTGCTGGAATTTGCGCCGCAGTACGTCGCGGAGTTCACTGATCAGCGGGCGGGACCATACGACCTCGTGATGGTGGATGGCGTGTTCCAACAAATCGCTGCAGGCGCCGTGCGCCACGAACGCCGCCACGAGCACGTTGGTGTCGAGGACCAGCTTCAAGAAACACGGTGAAACACGTCGGCGTCGGTGTGAATTCCTTGGGCTTGCGCGACCGCCATCATGCGTTGGCGGAGGCGCCGGAAGCGCCGCACCACGAGGTAATCTTCCAGCGAGAGGCGGAGAATGTCGCTGCGCGAGAGCCCTTCCTGTTGGGCCACTTTGTCCAGTTCGCGCCGGACGGCCTGGGGCAGGCTGATGGTCACGGTTTCCCGCATGATGTATTTAATTATAATACAACGCCCCAATCAGCCGACAGCTTGCTCGCTCGAAAGGTAAGTGGGTGAGGTTCCCACCGGAGGCGAGGCAGCGACATTTCCAGTCGACACGCTGCGGTTGGTGCAAATAGGACTGGAGCCCGGCGATGCCGAGGAGTTGAAATCACAATAAGCGCTGGTTTGGAACCGGTCCAGCCTACTCGATTTCGGCGAGCAGGGCGCCGGGGGCGACGGTTGCGCCAGCGGTGACGGCGAGGGCGCGCAGGGTGCCGGATTTGGGGCTGCGGACTTCGTTCTGCATCTTCATCGCTTCCAGCACCACCACCCCTTGACCGGCTTCGATGGGGTCGCCCACGGCCGCCAGCAGGCGCACCACTTTACCCGCCATGGGGGCGAGCAGGCGCGCTGTGCCGCTGGGCTCGACCGGGCGGAGCGCGCTCAGGCGGCGGGGATCGCGCACGGTGGCGATGGCTTCGTGGCCGCTGCCGGCGACCCAGAGGCGGGAGCCGGCGGGGGTGGTGGCGTCGAGCTGCCAAGTGAACGTCCACGAGCGGCCGCCGATCAGCAGCGAGATGGTGTCGGGGGTGGGTGAAGCGACATCGGCAGCGACCGCGGCTCCGTCGACGGTGATCGACCAGGCGCCCTCCTCACCTCCCGCGGCGCGCTGTACATCGATCGTGCGGGTGGTTCCGTCCAACTCGACTTGGACCGTCATTGCCGGCCCTCGTGGCGGGCGGCGGCCTGCCAGGCCGAGGGCGCGGGGGACGGCGGCGCCGACTTCGCGCCGCTGGCCGATTTTGCGGCGATGGCGGCGGCCACGCTCGCCCACTGCTCCCACTGTGGCTCGCCACTCTTTGCTGGGTCGCTCCCGCTGGTCGCTTGTGGGCGGGCTTCGACTGGCGGCAGCGGGCGCCCGCTCTGCTCGTGGCGCTTCCAAGCTGCCTCCACAGGTGCGGCGGCGGGCGCGGGCTGGGCCAGCAGGCGCGCCACGTAGCTGGTGTCGATTTCGCCGGCCTGGAACGCCGGGTCCGCGAACACGCGACGGAAAAATCCCAGGTTGTGGCGCACGCCGGCGATCTGGTACTCGCCCAATGCGCGCTGCATGCGGGCCACCGCCTGCTCCCGGTTGGCGCCCCAGACGATGAGCTTGGCCAGCAGCGGATCGTAATCGAGCGGGACGTTCCAGCCCTCGTAGATGCCCGAGTCCACGCGCACGCCGGGCCCCTGTGGTGTCAGCAGGCGGGTGATGCGTCCGGGGCTGGGCATGAAGTTCTGTTCCGGGTCCTCGGCGTAGATGCGGCACTCGAGGGCGTGGCCGCGGGGGGCGACCGCCGCCTGCTCGATCCGTAGCGGCTCGCCGGCGGCGATGCGGATCTGTTGCTCGACCAAATCGATGCCGGTGACGGCTTCGGTGACCGGGTGCTCGACCTGCAGACGGGTGTTGACCTCGAGGAAGTAGAAGTTTTCCTCGGCGTCCACCAGGAACTCGACCGTGCCGGCGCTGGTGTAGGCGGCGGCGCGGGCGAGCTGGAGCGCGGCCGCACCCATGGCGGCGCGGGTTTCAGCCCGCAGGCGGGGGGCGGGCGACTCCTCGATGATCTTCTGATGGCGGCGCTGCATCGAGCAGTCGCGTTCGCCCAGCCAAATCAGATGCCCAACGCTGTCACCGAGAATTTGGATCTCGACGTGGCGGGGTTGGACGAGGGCGCGTTCGATGAAGATGGCGGCGTCGCCGAAGGCGCTGGCGGCCTCGGCGCCGGCGAGCGCCCAGGCGGAGGGCAGTTCGGCCGCGGAAGCGACCAGGCGCATGCCTTTGCCGCCTCCGCCCGCGGCCGCCTTGAGCATCACTGGGTAGCCGACCTCGGCGGCCACGCGCTGGGCGGCGTCCAAACTGGCAACCGCCTCCACCGTGCCCTCCAAAATGGGTACCCCTTCACGCCGGGCCAGGGCGCGGGCCGCGGTCTTGCTGCCCAGCGCCGCCATGCTGGCGGGCGTGGGACCGATGAAGACCACGCCGGCATCGGCGCAGGCGGCGGGGAACTCGGGGTTTTCCGAGAGAAATCCGTAGCCGGGGTGGATGGCGTCGGCGCCGCTGCGGCGCGCGGCATCGAGGACGCGCCCGATGCTGAGGTAGCTCTCGGCGGCGGGTGCCGGGCCCAGCCGGTAGGCCTCATCCGCCAGCAGGACATGCAGTGCGGCGCGATCGGCGTCGGAGAATACGGCGACGCTGCCGATGCCCAAATCGCGGCAGGCGCGGACTAGCCGCACGGCGATCTCACCCCGGTTGGCGATGAGAATTTTGTGGAACATGGCGCCGGCCGCCCCAGATGATGGTGGCGAGCGTTAAGAGGCTTTGGCGGCGAGCGCCGTCTTGGGAATCCAGTTCAGCTCGGCGGCCAAATCCAGCACGTCGGCCACGGTGATGTCATTCCAGTGGCTGCGTTCGACGCCGAGGCCGCTTTCGATGGCGCGCTTCAGATACAGTCCAGCCAGATCCACCGCCATGCGGTCGCTGAGCGCCACCCCGGTGAGGCGCTTGAACTCGACCCAGGCCGGATGTGGCAGACCGAGCCACACGCCCTCGCCGTTGACCAGAAACTTGATGTCTACGGTGTCGCTGTGGCGGGTGGCGATGGCCACGATCAGGCACTGGTACTCGCAGTGCGAGGCGGCGTTAGTGAGCGGATCGGTGGCGGAAAAATCTTCGTACATAGGGAAAATAGACCGAAACACCACCATACCCTAACCGCGCTGGGCGCGCCAGCCGACTTTAAGGTTTCGGGGCCAGGCTCCGGCGAGCCGCTCCCTCCGGTCGCTTTGTGGTGTAGGCCTCCTGGTGCCGGTGTACATTGGAAACGCGCGTGCTTAAATCGATTGTTCATGCCTCCTCGGAACTGGGTTGAGATCTCCCGCGGCGCGCTGCGCCGGAATCAGGACTATGTTCGCCGGCGGTTGACGCCGCCCACGGCGTTGTGCGCGGTGGTGAAGGCCGACGCCTACGGCCACGGCGCCGCGGCGTGCGCGGAGGTGTTCGCGCATGGCGGCGCGGAGTGGCTGGCGGTGACTTCGCCGGAGGAGGGCGCGCGCCTGCGCGTGAACGGGACCTCCCAGGTGCCGGTGCTGGTGCTGGCCGGCTTTGCGCCTGGGGATGTAGCGGCGCTGCTCGAATACCGCCTCACCCCCGCCGTCTGGGATGCCGAACAAATCGCCTGGCTGGCCGCCGGGATGGCCAAGTGCCGCCCTGCCGGGACCTTGGCCGTGCATTTGAAAGTGGACACCGGGATGGGGCGGCTGGGTGTCACCTCGGCGCAAGAGACGGCTTTGCGCCAGGCGCTGGAGCGGGCGCCGCAGATCCGGGTGGAGGCGGTGTTCTCCCATCTCGCGGCCGCCGAAATCCCCGCCGGCGAGGGTAACGAGGCGCAGCACCGGGAGTTTCTGGCCGCGCTGGAACGCTGGTCGCGGTGGGCGCCCGGGCTGGCGGGCCGCAACGGCCGGTCGGGGCACCTCCTCAATGGCGAGGGGGCGTTGCGGTACCCCGGCTGGGGATGTGGCATGGCGCGGGTGGGGCTGGCGCTCTACGGTTACAGTGCGCAACCGGAGCACGCGGCGCATTTATCCCCGGCGCTGAGCTGGAAGACGCACGTGATCGCACTCAAGGACCTTCCCGCCGGCCATGGCGTCGGCTATGGTCCGCTGTACCGCGCTCCCCGGCCCATGCGGGTCGCGACCATCGCTGCCGGTTACGCCGACGGCTATCGCCGCCAATTCTCCCCGGGCGCCCAGGTGCTCATCGGCGGTATCCCGGCGCCGGTGGTGGGCGCCATCAGCATGGACCTCACCAGCGTTGATGTGACGGAGGTTCCTGCCGTCCGCCTGGGCGATGAAGTGACGCTGCTGGGCGGCTCCGGGACGGCGCGGGTGACCGCCATCGAGTTGGCACGGCTGGCGCGAACCATCCCCTACGAGATCCTCTGCGGCCTCTCCGCCCGCGTCGAGCGGGTCTACCGCGACTGATTGATCACCATTTTGCTGGGATAAGCCGGGAGGCGCTGGATGGCTTAGCACCATCCACACGTTCGTCTACACGCCGGGCGTCGCCGCCGAACGCGCGGTGTCGATGACCATGCCGGTGCGGTTGTCGTCGTGGGACACGGCTTACGGCTTGGCGCCCATCTTCGAAATGAACCTTCCCGAGGGTGCGCTGCGGGAGCGCCTGCGCCTGGCGTTTGCGAAGACGACCGGCAGCTTTGATGACCTCGACATGCTGACCGTGGTGGGGCGGTCGCAACTGGGCCGCATCCGCTATACCGCAGTCGGGGAAACGCTCGAGGCGGAGGTGCCGTTCACCTCTGTCGATGAGATCCTCGCCAACCAGCGCGGTGGCGAGCTGTATCGCTACCTGGTCGAACGCTATGCCGCCACGTCCGGCATCAGCGGCGTGCAGCCCAAGGTGCTGGTGCGTGATCCGGGGGCGGTGCAGCGTTTTCGGACCTCGCCCAGCCTGCGTGGCGCTACCCATGTCGTCAAGTTCTGGGAGCCCAACGAGTACCCGCAGTTGGCGGCGAACGAATATTTTTGCCTGCGGGCGGCGGAGCGGTGCGGGCTCGAGGTGCCTCC
>JANWJU010000133.1 GCA_025451775.1 Terriglobales bacterium | reverse complement strand
CGGCTCCGTGCGGGAGAACCAGACCAAACGGTATGGGGGCCGACATACCGCCGTGCGATTGGATACCCCGGATTTCCCCGCCCTGGCGCGCGCCTTCCACGCCCGCGGGGTCCGGCTGGAACGGCCGTTGGATCTGCCGGGTGCTCTCCGAGAGGCCTGGGCCGCCGACCGCCCCACCCTGATTGAACTGCAAGCCACCTTTCAGTTCCCGTGAAAACAAAGGGCCCCGATCCCGCGCTTGGCGAGATCGGGGCCTTTTGCCCTTGGGCTTCCCGGTTCGGAAGCAATCCGCTTATTTCGTGGCCCGCGCCTTCTCCTCGATCACCGGCTGGGCCGCGCCGCTGGTCACCTTGACCGTGTGGGCGCGGGCACTGCGGACCTTGGGCAAACGGAGGGTCAACAAGCCCTGCTCGTAGGCGGCCGTAGCGCCTTCCGCGTCCACGGCCGCGGGGAGGGTAAAGGTCTGCTCGAAGGTTCCCTGTCCAATCCCGCTCCAGATTTGCTGGGCCTGCTCGAACTGCGGCGCGATCCGCTCGCCCTTGAGTTGAAGGGTGGCACCCCGGATGGTGATTTCCACCTTGTCGGGATCGATCCCCGGAACCGCGAGCTGTACAATGTACCCATCTTGTGTCTCAAACAGATTGGCGGGTAGGGTACCGACGGCGCCGACGCTGCCAAGCAGGTTGCCGGGGCTGATAAAGCTGTCCGCCACCAAGCGATCCATCGCGTCGCGCAGGGAGACGAACTCGGAAGCTGGACTCCAGTATGCTCGGATGGCCATGATCGGTGCTCCTTTGCCGGCTTTGCCGGCCTTGAAAGTATTCTTCTCGGGGCTCTCATCCTTGAGCCCCTTACAGTTAAGTTATAGCATAGCCACTGTGTTAGTGTCAATAGTATTGAGTGTAATTGTTGCAAGTATTTTTGGCTGGGCGTGGCTGACCGCGGAGCTGGGGCGCCACATATTGGGGAGGTGCGGAATGGGTTGGCAGTCCTCTCCCGGCATTGATAGGCCGTCGTGACGGCCGCACAAAGCGATCCGGGTCACCCCTCCCCATGGAAGGATGCCCCGGATCGCTTTACCGGCGTCAGGCGAGGCTAGTTGCCGCCCACCTGAGAGCCTGATTGGGTTTGGTCACCGGCCTGCACGGTATCGGTCTCGGGCATGGTGGCCGCGCCCTCACTGCCGGCGCCCTCACTGGCGGCGCCGGCGGCGTCAGGCGGCCCAGAGGTGTTCTGGCTGTCCTGGCAATTGCCGTCCTCGTTGCCCGCGGCATCGACCGTGCAAGGCGCGTTGCTGGCCGCGTCCGCGGCGCCGGTTGCGTCCGCGGTCTGGATCTCGGCCGTTACCGCCTTCACTCCGGCCGCCGCTACCGCGTGGGTGGCGGGGTGCGCGGAAACCGTGCCGCTGGAGTGGGTCGCGCCCGCTACCCCTCCGAGCATCGCCAAACTCAAACCGGCCCCCATGACTATCCGCTTGAACATCGTACCCTCCCTGTGGGTGGTTGCGTGCGCCGGGCCGGACACTTGCCGGTCTTCAACGCCAATTCAGCATCGCAGTCCCGAGTTAGAGCCCGGTCAGGGAATGGTTAGAGTCTGGTTAGAAATTGGCAGGATCACGATAAAGGTGCTGCCCTGGCCCAGCGTGCTCTCCACGGCAATCCTCCCCCCATGCGCCTGCCCGATCCAGCGCGCGATCGCCAGCCCCAAACCAGCCCCACCCGTGTGGCGCCCGCGGGCGCGGTCCAGGCGATAGAAACGTTCGAAGATATGCTCGATTTCCTCGGGGGCGATACCTGGCCCGCTGTCCCGCACCGCGAGCCGCGCCTCTCCATCCGCCACGGTCAGCGACAATTCGACCAAGCCGCCAGGCGGCGTATGGGTGACCGCATTGTCGACCAGGTTCAGCACTACCTGCTTGATCAGGTCGGCATCGCCCTGGATCTGTGCCTGGTCCTCGTGACCGATCGCGATCCGCACGGTTGGCGAGAGACCGTGCGCCTGTCGCGCCACCTCCAACAGCAAGCCATCGAGTTCCACCGGACGGCGGTCGATGGCGCGCGCCTCATCGCCGCGGGCCAGCAACAGCAGATTGGCGACCAGGCGGCCCATGCGGCCCGTCTCGTCCCGAACCAGGGCCAGTCCCTCGCGTGTCTCGGGGTCCAGATCCGGCTTGAGGAGCAAGACCTCGCTCCGCCCGCGCACGATGGCCAGCGGGGTGCGCAACTCGTGCGAGGCATCCGCCACGAAGCGGCGTTGGGCCGCGAAGGCTTCATGCAGGCGATCCAGCATGGTATCAAAGGCGCCGGCCAGCCTGGCCACCTCGCGGGGCGGCTTCCTTAAGTCCAGCCGCCGGTCAAGCCGGTGGGCGTTGATGCTTTCCGCTACCTCCGCCATCTCATCCAGCGAACGGAGCCCGTGGCGGACGAGCACCCCGCTTCCCACCACGACCAGCATCACCGCGGTGAGGCCGCCTCCGATCAACAGGAGGAGGAGCGCGTGGGTGGTATCGGTTACGCCATTCAGCGAGGCCGCCACCATGACCAGGCCCACGGGAAGCCCCGCCCGCGAGGCCGGCAGGGTATAGACGCGGACCGCGCCGCCCGCCGTCGCTTGGGTCCATAGGCGAGGAGTGGGACGAGCAGCCCCAAGCGACAGAGAGAGCCGGGCGCGGCTCATATTGCTGGATCGGGCGAGCAGACGCCCGCGCGTATTGAAGGTCTCGATAAAAATGCCCGCCGTGGCGAACTGATCGATAGAGGTGACGTCAACATGCTGGCCTGTGGGATCGCCCTGCGACTCCGAGCCGCCGAAGTCGAAGTTACCGGCAACTTGTTGGGCCTGGACGCGCAAGGTCCGGTCCAGATTGCCGGTGAGTACCTGGCCAACGGCCAGGTAGAGCACAAGGGCGAACCCCACGATGCACGCGGTGATCAAGCCGGCCAGCCAGAGGGTGAGGCGCGTCCGAATGCCGCGGAGCATGGCGGTTAGCCTCGAACCACGTAACCGACCCCACGAACCGCCTGGATCAAGTCTGGCTCACCTTCGGCGTTCATTTTCCCCCGCAAGGAGGCGATATAGACCTTCACCACATTGGACTCAATCTCACAATCATACCCCCAGACGTTCTCCAGCAGGAGGCTATGGGTAAGCACCTGGCCGGCATTGCGGGCTAGATAAGCCAGAAGGTCGAATTCACGGGTGGTGAGACCCAGGAGACGTTCACCGCGCCACACCTGGCGCCCACCCAGATCGAGGGTGAGGTCGGCCACTCGAATGATCGTGGTGGATTGAGGCGCGTGGCGGCGCAACACGGCGCGTACCCGAGCCACCAGCTCGGCCAGCACGAAGGGCTTGGTCATGTAGTCATCCGCCCCCGCGTCCAGGCCGCCCACTTTCTCCTCCACCGCGTCGCGGGCGGTAAGCATAATCACTGGTGGCCCGCCCAGGGTCCGGAGTTGGCGGCACACTTCGACGCCGTCGAGCGTGGGGAGCAGCACATCCAGGATGATCAGTTCGGGCGAGCGCGCGCGTACCGACGCCAGGGCCGCCGGCCCATCGGCGGCCACTTCCACCTCATAGCCATAGTGGGTCAGCCCATCGCGGAGCACAAGGGCCAGCCGCTCATCATCGTCCACTACCAGAATACGTTCAGTCATCCCTACCGCTATGCCTCGCGCAACGTGTTGCCCGGCGAGAGAGCGCGCAGCCGTCCCAGCCCGATCGCCGTGGCCAGCAGTACCGCGGCCAGCGCCAGGGCCAACTGCAGACCGACCGCTCCCCAGCCGATGACCGGCGCGGTCGGCGGCGGGTCGAAGACGCCGGCCAGGATGATTACCAGCATCTCCGCCAGCACCCGACCGACCACCAGCCCCACAAGCAAGCCGACGGCCACCACCAGGCCGACTTCCGCCAGGAGGAAGGCGGCCGCCTGTCGGGTCGTGGCGCCCAGCGCCGCCAGCACCGCGAACTCGCGCCGCCGTTCGCCCACCGCGGTCACCAGGAAGGCCGCCAGGCCCAGGCAGAGTACGCCCAGGGCGAAGGCGCCCTCGATCGTGGCCAGGCCGTTGAGGTTGATCGCGGTCAGCGAGGTGGCCAGCAGGCCGGAGACCTCGCCGATGTGCCGCACCGTGCTGCCGGGCGGCAACTCGGCGGCCAGCCGGCCGGCCAGGGCCCCCGGATCGCCATCGGCCCGCAGCAGGTAGAAGCTGGGGTTCGGGTTACCGGTGATCTGGGCCAGATAGGCGCGATTGACTACCAGGAAGGCGTCCTTGGGCGCGGTGGGGAACTCGGTGGCGATCCCCGCCATATGAAAGGGCGCCAGCACATAGGTCTTGCTGTGGACGTTATACAGGCGCAGGTTGATCCGGTCGCCCACGGCCATGCTGTAGTTCAGGGCCGTCTCGTCGGAGACCAGGATGCCGTCCGGCGTGGCGGCCAGTTTGTCCAGGGTCCGCGCCGCCGTGCCGGTCTGGAAGAAGGTGTCGGAGAAGCTGGTAGCCCGCCGCAGGCTGGCCACGTCGATGCCGAAGATGTCCTGGATCTCGGTGCCCACGTAGGCGACGGTGAGGGCGAACGGTGAGACGGCGGCCACGCCGGGGCCTGTGAGCTTCCCGACCAGGGCCGGGTCGCCCTCGTGCCCAGCGGGCAGGGTGACCTTGACGTCGGCGCCCAGGGTAAGCTGCGCGTCCACCCGTTGCTGCTGGTTGTAGGTGGTGGCGAAGATGGAGAGGCTGACGGCGAAGGAGAGCGCCATGGCGGTCAGCGTGGCGGTACGCGCCAGCGGTCCGATCCGCCGCGCCACGCCCGCCAGCACGTAGGCCCCGGCGCCGCGCCCGGTAAGCAGCCTGCTCGTGAGAGGACGCATACGTACCAGGGCGGCCGTCACCAGCCGCAGACCGAAGAGCACGGCGCCGGTCCAGAACAGCAACGGCGCCAGGAAGGTGTACAGCGAGAGTGAGAGCGTGGGGTTGCCCTCGCCGTTGAGCACGGGGTGGAAGCCGTTGGCGATGGTGATCCGGTAGATCACCAGGCCGGCCGCCAGCATCGCCAGATCCAGGTAGAGCCGGCGCCAGAGCGGTGCGCGCTCCGTGCGCGCCACGCGGCGGCGCGCGTCGACCACCTCCTCACCCAGCAAGGTACGCAGGGGGAGCAGGGTGGCCAACCCAGCCACCAGCAGGCTGCCGACCAGCGCCAACCCTGCCGATTGCAACAGAGGCATCCCAAAGACCACCGCCACACCGGGCGCCAGACCCACCGCCAGCAGCCCCAGCGCCAACCCAAGCAGCGTTCCGACGAGCACCAGCCCGCCCATCGCCGCCCCGATTAGCGTCAACAACAGGCGGCTATCGACGCCGCGGGCGCGCAGCAGGGCGAACTCCGGCCGCTGCACTTCCAGGTAGCCCGCCGTGGCGCCGCGAGCAAAGAGCCCGGCCAGCGCCACGCCGGGCAGGGCCAGGAAGACGAAGATCACGATGGCCCAGATGGTGTCCGATCGGGCCGTGTCGAGGGCGCCATACAGGTTGTCCGCGATCACGACCTGGCCGGCGAATGGCTTCTCCAGGTCACGCCGCAGCCCGGTCAGCCAGGTCTGGGCCTGCGCGGGATCGGCGGGAATGGCGTTGTGGTCCAGGCGCAACTGCACCTGGGTACTGACCGCGGGCGCGCTCTTGGTCACCACGTCGGTGGGAGCCCGGCCGCTCTGGGCCCGCAAGACGGCGGCGTAGCGCGTCTGGAAGGTGTTGTAGGGCATCAGCACCACGTTGACCGGCGGGTTCGCCGACAGGGCGCGCAGGGCAGGATCGATCGGCCGGAAGAGGATGTCGGCCAGCTTGATATTCAGGATGCCGGTCACCGGCGCTCGCAACACGCCGGCGTGGCCCGGCAACTGTACGGTGATCGTGTCGCCGACCCGCGCCCCCAGATTGGTGCCCATGTCCTGGCTGATGGCGATGCCGCCGGCGCCGAAGCTGCCCTGGGTCAGGCGGAAGGCGTTGAAAGTATGGAGGTAACTGGGATCGACGGCTACCAGCGCCCCGCTGCCGGTGTTGGCGGCGCGATCGGCCCGATTCAGGCTGCTGGAAGCGAACGAGGCCAGCGCGAAGCGCTCGGCGGCGGCGACATGCGGTCCAGCACGCAGAATGGGCAGCGCGTTGGCCATGCTCCCCGCGCCGCCTTGCAGCTCGGCCTGCAGGTCCACCACCACGCCGCTCACCGCCCGCTGGGTCATGGTGCGGGAGGAGGCGGTGACGAAGAAGAGCACCGCGCCGAGCATTCCGGCCGCCAGGGCGATGCCGACCAGGGTGGCGAGGCTGCGCCGGGGCGTGCGGAGCAGCAACCGCCGAGCGAACCAGAGCGTACTCATGCGCGTGCTCCTTCCAGAAGTCCATCGCGGAGCCGCACCTCGCGGTCCGCGCGCCGGGCCATCTCGGCGTCGTGGGTCACCAGCACCAGGGCGGCCCCACGCTCGGCCAGCAAACGCAACAATAGCTCTATCACCGTGACGGCGGTGGCGGAATCCAGGCTGCCGGTCGGCTCGTCCGCCAGGACCACCGTCGGCTCGCCGGCCAGGGCCCGCGCGACGGCCACGCGCTGGCGCTGACCTCCAGAAAGCTCTTCCACCAAATAGTCGGCTCGATCGCTCAGTTCCACCAGTTCAAGCATCGTCCGCGCCGCCAGGGCCCGCCGGCCGGCCTCCACGCCGGCAAGAGCAAGGGGAAGCTCCACGTTCTCGCGCGCCGTCAGCGCCGGGAGCAGCCCGAAGGATTGAAAGATGAAGCCCAGATGGCGCCGCTGCACCGCGGCGGCGGCGCGTCCCCGGGCGAAGGGCGCCCCCGCGAAGCGCACCTCGCCGTTGGTGGGATGATCCAGGCCGCCCAGCAGGTGCAGGAGAGTGGTCTTACCGCAGCCGGAAGGGCCGGTGATCGCCACCCGTTCGCCCGGCGCCACGGCCAGGCTGACCCCGCGCAAGGCGTGGACCGCCGCCTCCCCGGCCCCGTAGACGCGCTCCACGCCGACAGTCTCCAGGACCGCGGAGAT
>JANWJU010000132.1 GCA_025451775.1 Terriglobales bacterium | reverse complement strand
TTTGGGATCGTGCTTCGACAGCACCTTGGTGATGGCCGCCGTCAGCGTCGTCTTGCCGTGATCGATGTGCCCAATCGTGCCCACGTTCACGTGCGGCTTGGAACGATCAAATTTTTCTTTCGCCATAGGATGGTCTCCGGTTACTTCTTCACTTCCCGGCCCTGAACGCGGGCCATAATCTCTTCGGCGAGCATCTTCGGCACCTCTTCGTAGTGACCGAAGTGCATGGTGTAGGAGGCGCGGCCCTGGGTGGCCGAGCGCATCTCGGTGGCATAGCCGAACATATCGCTGAGGGGCACCAGGGCGCGGATGACCTGGCTGCCCGCCCGGGGCTCGGTGTTTTCGATACGACCGCGGCGCTTGTAGAGGTCGCCGGTGATGGCGCCGATGTAGTTCTGCTCGTCGGGCACCACGACTTCAACCTTCATCACCGGCTCGAGCAGCGCCGGCTTGGCGCGCTTGGCGGCTTCCTTGAACGCCATCGAGCCAGCAATCTTGAACGCCATCTCGCTGGAGTCGACTTCGTGGAAGCTGCCGTCGTAGAGCGAGACCTTGATGTCTTTCATGGGATAGCCGGCGAGCACGCCGCCTTCCATGGCCTCTTCGATACCCTTCTCCACCGGCTTGATGAACTCCTTGGGAATGGAGCCGCCGGTGGTGTCGTTCTCAAAGATGTAGCCGGAGCCGGGCTCGCCGGGCTCGATGGTGATCTTGACGTGGCCGTACTGGCCGCGGCCGCCGGTCTGGCGGATGTACTTGCCCTCGGCCTCGGCCTTCTGCTTGATGGTCTCGCGGTAGGCAACCTGGGGCTTGCCCACGTTGGCATCCACGCCGAACTCGCGCATCATGCGGTCCACCAGGATCTCGAGGTGCAACTCGCCCATGCCGCTGATGATGGTCTGGCCGGTCTCGGCGTCGGTCTGAACGCGGAAGGTGGGGTCCTCCTGGGCAAGCTTGCCCAGTGCCTGGCCCATCTTCTCCTGGTCGCTCTTGGTTTTGGGCTCGACCGCGACGGCGATGACCGGAGTGGGGAACTCGATCGACTCCAGCAGGGCGGGCTTATCCTCGTCGCAGATGGTGTCACCGGTGGTGTCCGACCTGAGGCCGACACAGGCGGCGATGTCGCCGGCGTAGACCTCGCTGATCTCCTCGCGCTTGTTGGCGTGCATCTTGAGCAGGCGGCCGATGCGCTCCCGCTTCTGTTTGGTGGCGTTCCACACCGACTGGCCGGCGTCGAGGTGGCCGCTGTAGATGCGGACAAAAGCGAGTTGGCCGACGAACGGGTCGGTCATGATCTTGAACACCAGCGCGGCGAAGGGGGCATCGTCGCTGGCGGGACGCTCGACTTCCGCGCCCTTGTCGTCGAGGCCGCGCACGGCGGGCACATCGAGCGGGCTGGGCAAGTACTGCACCACGGCGTCGAGCAGCGGCTGCACGCCCTTGTTCTTGAAGGAGGAGCCGCACAGCACCGGAAACAGCTTCATGGCGATGACCGAGCGGCGCAGGCTTTGTTTCAGCTCCTCGGTCGAAAACTTCTCGCCGTTCATGTACTTCTCGAGCAGGGTGTCGTCGCACTCGACGATCCTCTCGATCATCTGCTCGCGGTAGTCGCGCGCCATATCGGCGAGGTCGGCGGGAATGGGCTGGATGTCGTAATCGGCGCCCATGGTCTCGTCGTGATAAAGGATGGCCTTCATCTCCATCAGATCGACGACGCCGAGGAAGCCGTCCTCGTGGCCGATGGGGATCTGGATGGCCACCGCGGGCGCGTGCAAGCGGGCGCGGATGGTGCCCAGCGCATGCGGGAACTCGGCGCCGGCGCGGTCCATTTTATTGACGAAGCAGATGCGCGGCACGCCGTACTTGTCGGCCTGGCGCCACACCGTCTCCGACTGCGGCTCGACACCGTGGACGCCGTCAAACAGCGCCACCGCGCCGTCGAGCACGCGCAACGAGCGCTCGACCTCGGCGGTGAAGTCGACGTGGCCGGGAGTGTCGATGATGTTGATGCGGATGTCTTTCCAGAAGCAGGTGGTGGCGGCGCTGGTGATGGTGATGCCGCGCTCCTGCTCCTGCGCCATCCAGTCCATGGTGGCCGTGCCCTCGTGCACCTCGCCGATGCGGTGAGTAATCCCGGTGTAGAACAGGATGCGCTCGGTCGTGGTGGTCTTGCCCGCATCAATGTGGGCCATGATGCCGATGTTGCGGGTGCGCGCGAGTGGAGTAGTACGGGGCATGAATCAGTTGCTAGTTGCTAGTTGCTAGAGATCACGGACGCTACCAGCGGTAGTGGGCGAAGGCGCGGTTGGCTTCGGCCATGCGATGCACATCCTCGCGTTTTTTGACGGCGCCACCGCGATTCTGGGCGGCGTCCAGGATTTCGTTGGCGAGCTTCTCGACCATGCCCTTTTCACCGCGGGCGCGGGCATAGGTGACCAGCCAGCGGACGGCGAGCGAGACGCGGCGGGTGGGGTTGACCTCGATCGGCACCTGGTAGTTGGCGCCGCCGACGCGGCGCGACTTGACCTCGACCACGGGCTTGACGTTCTCGACCGCGCGCTTGAAGACCTTGAGCGGATCGTCTTTTTCCGGGGACTTGCCCTCCTCGACGCTGGCCGCGGCGCTGGCCGCCGGCGCCGCCGGGGCCTTGGCCGCGACCCGGTCCAGGGCACCGTAGAAGATGGCCTGGGCGGTGCTCTTCTTGCCGCCCCACATCATGGAGTTGATGAACTTCTCCACCAGGCGGGAGTCGTGGATGGCGTCGGGGGCGACGTCGCGCTTTTCGATATATCCTTTGCGGGGCATGCGGAACCTCTAAGCCTTGGGACGTTTGGCGCCGTACTTGGAGCGCGCTTGCTTGCGGTTCTGGACGCCGACCGCGTCCATGGCGCCGCGCACCACGTGGTAGCGCACGCCGGGCAGATCCTTGACGCGGCCGCCGCGGATGAGCACGATCGAGTGCTCCTGCAGGTTATGGCCGATGCCGGGAATGTAGGTGGTGACCTCGATGCCGTTGGTCAGGCGCACACGCGCCACCTTGCGCAAGGCGGAGTTGGGCTTTTTCGGGGTCTGGGTGTAGACGCGCGTGCAGACACCGCGCTTCTGCGGGCATTGCTGCAGCGCGGGCGAGGCGGTCTTGTACGACGTCTTGTCGCGGCCATCGCGGACGAGTTGGTGAAATGTCGGCACCTGTACTCCTCGAAAAAAGCTATGAGCGATCAGCAATCCGCTAGCGGGTATAGCCCAGCCGGGCCACTCCCTGATAGCGGGCAGCATTCTCCCGATTCGGTTCCGTCGTCCAAACCCACAAAATCCCGGTGGACGTTGCGCGGGCGCAAGGCCCGCTCCGTTTCGCGCCGGTGGTCCGCCACATAATCCCGGAAGGTCCGGGAGCGTCGTGGGGACGCAAGTGAGGGGAACCAGCCCGGATTCCGATGTTCTGAAACGCGGCTGGTCCGACACAACTTGCCGCAGATACCCTTGCGGCCAAACGCCTCTTGAGAACCTTTGAATCCTATCAAGTTGCGGCGCGAGTTGTCAATGCAGACGCGCGCGTGTATGGTGACGGCGAGGGATCCACATGCTCAAACTTCGGCTGCTGCTGCTCGGGGTGCTGTCCGCAACCGCGCTTTTTGCCCAGCAAAGCCCCTACGTGGGGCGCTGGAACATCACTGGCACCGGCCCGGACACGGCCCAAATCTACTTTCTGCAGGTGACCCAGAGCGGCGGCCAACTGCACGGGCTGTTCCTGGACCGCGTCGCCCATGCCACCCCCGTAGCCTGGATTCGGACCGAGAACGGTGAGCTGGTTTGGCAGTACGGGCTGGGCGAAGGCACGGCCGCCAGCCCGAAAATCGCCTGTGGACCTACCTATCACGCCCGCTTGGAGGGCGGCAAGCTGGTCGGCTATCACCAGCTCCCCGGCTCGCCCACCTGCAGCGCGGTCCAGCGGGCGCAAGCCCCGCGGCCGGCGGCGGCGCCCAGGCCCGTCAAGGTCCAAGCCCGCCCGCCCTGCGAGGCCCCGCCGTCGCCCTCGACCAACGGACATGTGGTGCACTGGGTCGGGGTGCGGCAGCCGGTGTGGCCGGCCTCCAACGCCAATGGGCCCCACACCTATGGAGCCCCGGTGGCACTGGTCGGTCCAGGCGTGAGCCTCGACGTCTGGCAAAAGCCCGCCTGGGCAAGCTGTGGCTGGAGCGTGACCGATGGCCTGCTGAAAAACGCCCCTCCCACCTATAACCTCGTCTCCAAGCAAAAGTTCATGAACTTCAAGGTCGACGCCGAGTTCAACCTTGATAAGGACCAGAACAGCGGCCTATACCTACGCGGGCGTTATGAGCTGCAGCTCATGTTGGGGGCGGACTGGATGAAGACCATCACCGGCGGACGCCAGGCGCTGCTCGCCATCTACGGCTGGCACGCACCGTTGGTGTACGCTGGCAACCCGCCGGGGCAGTGGCAAACGCTGGAGGCCGTTGTGGTGGGCAATCGCGTCACCGCGCGGCTCAACGGCAAACTGGTGCAGAACGACGCCACCCTACCCGCCTTCACCGGCGGCGCGCTCGATAACCGCGAGCTGACGCCGGGACCGATCATGATCCAGGGCGACCACTCCCGGGTCGAGTTCCGCAAGCTGGTGATCACCCCGATCAGTGGGAATTAGCGGCGTCCGCGGTCGGCCCTCCCGGCGAGGGCTGGTCGGCGGGGTCCGCCGCGACCGCGTCAACCCACTGGGCAGCATCCCGTAAACTCGCCGCGAGATCGGTGGGGGTGTTGAGGGTGCGCTCGGCGTCCCAACGCTGCCGGGCCCGGGCCGGATTGTCGTTGACGCGCTCCACCTCCAACTCCAGGCGGTAGGAGTCCGCTACACGAACGAGATCGCTGAAGATCACCAGCGCGGCCCCCTGCCGCCGGGCGGCTTCGCGCCCCAACCCGGGCTGCCGCGTAAGATCGGCGGGGTCGCGGCGGGAAACGCTGGGATCACTCACCACGCGCAGATGGCGAGCCTGGGCCAGTTGGAGCCGCAGCATGTCGGTAACGCCGTCGAGCCGGGGCTCGCGGGTTGAGTTCGCCACCGGCGTGAGCAGCACCGTGACCGGAGTAGCAGCACGGTTGGCGCGCGCCGGCCGGTGGAGCGTCATGCAACTCGCCAACACCAACCCCGCGGCGCCAGCCCACTTCCACGCCGGGCGCCACGGCCACGCGGCGCGCGGCGGTTCCGGGGGCGATCCAATGACGAGCGTGGCCCCAGCGCGGCTTTGCCGCGCGCCGCGCGCGAACTGCATGGCCGCGCCCGCGCTCCAGAAACGGCGATCGGGCCGGGCCGCCAGGCATCCGGAGATCAGGGCGCGATAAGCCGGGCTGGCGCCTTCCCTGGTCGCCGCCAGCACCTCCCGGACGAGCAATCCGAAGGCGTAGACGTCGCTGGCGCGGGTGGCGGGACCACCGGTCCAACGCTCGGGCGCCATGCAGGCGAGCGCACCGAGCGGGCCGCCTCCGGGGATCTCGCCATCCACCTCCATCTCCACACGTCGCGCCAATCCAAAATCGATGATGACCGCTTCCGAGGCCAGGCCTGAACCAGGCAGGGCGCTGCGGCGCAGCACCACGTTGGCGGCGGTCAGATCGCCGTGCACGATGCCGGCGGCGTGGATGGCGTCCAGGCCCGATGCGATCTGATCGAGACAACGCCGGGCAACGACTCCGGAGAGGCGCCACCGGGTGGCTCGCCACTTTTCGCTTGGGCGCTCCCGCTGGTCGCTCGAGGGCGGGCTTCGATTGGCGGCGCACGAGCGGCACTGCCGCTCGTTGCCCCGCTCTGCTCGTGGCATCTCCAAGCTGCCTCCATCCGCAAGGATGCCGGCCAAGGTTTCGCCCTCGACCCATTCCATCGTCAAGAAGTGGAGTGGTTCGGCGCCCGGCGCCACGTGCCTGCCCCAGTCGTGGATGCGGCAAACGTGCGGGTGGCTAATCTGGCGCGCCGCCCGGATCTCGTCCTTGAGGCGCTCCACCGCCTCCGCCCGGCCGGCGATACCAGGCCGGATGAGCTTGAGAGCCACGGTGGCACCCAGTTCCAAGTCGCAGGCGGCGTAGACGTCGCCCATACCGCCGCGCCCCGCCACGTGCAGGATTTCAAACCGCCCGCTCAAGACGGTGCCGTTCGCCAGCGCCGGCGGCGCTTCCGGGCTGGAGTCAGCGGCGGGCCAACACAGCGGAGCGGAAAGATAACGATCCCGGCTTGAGTGCCTATCCCGCATCACGGTTGCAGTTGTTGATATAGCCACGCCTTAGCTGTGGCCCAATCGCGCTTCACCGTGCGTAGTGAGATGTCCAGTGCCGCCGCGGTTTCGGCCTCGCTCAGCCCGGCGTAGTAACGCAACTCGACGATTTGGCACTGCCGCGGGCTCCGCCGCTCGAGCCGTTCCAGCGCGCGGTCCAGATCCAGAAGGAAACTGGGGCAGGCGGCGGGATCCCGGTGCGAGGGCTGCAACTCGACGTGGGGGGCGCCGCCGCCCCGCTTTTGGGCCAGCCGGGCACGGGCGTGGTCGGTGGCAATAAGGCGCATCAGATGCGCCGCCACGCCCAGAAAGTGCGCCCGGTTTTCGTACTCCCCTTGCCGCTGCGCCAGCAGACGAAGATAGACCTCATGCACCAGCGCGGTCGGCTGCAGCACCCCCCCGGCCGGCTGGTGCCGCATGTAGGCGGCCGCCAACCGGCGCAGTTCGCCATACAACGACGGCGCCATCGCGACAACGTCAACTCCAGCGGGGTCGCCGGCGGGCTCGGCCATGAGATTCATTGGGCACGCTCCTCTCGCATGCCCTTTGAATAGCACCCCCGCGCCCGGTGCAGCATCTCCCAGATGGGAGATATCTTGCGGCCCTCAGGCGCCGGGCAGCGACAGCATCAACCGGATCAGTTCTGTCTGCCGGCCGACGCCGGTCTTGGCGAAGACGCGTTTGAGGTGAAAGCGCGCGGTCTCGAAGGTGATGCCCAAGGCTTCGGCCGCATCGCGAACCTCCAAGCCCTGCAGGAGGGCGTCGGCTAAACGGGATTCGGCGGCGGTGAGCTGGTAGAGAGCCTGCAGGATGGCGCCGCGGGATTTCGGGACGGCGAACGGATCGCTGAACTGGATCAGGGCGGTGGCTTGGGGCTCGTTCAACAGAGAACCCGGGCAGAAGGGGGAGACGACGACCTGCAGCGGCCGCTGGGGCGGCTTGCGGGTCACGAGCATGGCCCCACCGGCGCTGGGAGTCCAACTGCGAACGGTCACGCCGCCCGCGGCCCGCGAGCGCACTGGCAGCGGCGTCCCCATCGCCTGGTCAGCCCCCCGGCCGGCGCCGGTCAGGCAGGCGGCGGCGATGAGCGCCTCCAGCGCCCGCTGCTGGCCGGGATTGCCGAGGGCGAGCCGCCCGCCCCGCAGGCTGACGCCGCTGGCGGGCGTGGCGAACAACTGCTCGGCCCCCGGGGTCGCGCGCAGGATTGCGCCATCCTGCCCGGCCATGGCGATGGCGATGCCGGCGTCCTCGATCCCCTGCTTGAGCATGGCGTTCGTCTGCTCAAGGCTGCGCAGTGTGCGCGAGAGTTTCAAGGCTTGGCGCAGGTGCGGCGTAAGCGCCGTCAACAGCTCGAGTTCCGGTGCGTCGAAGTGGTCGGCCCCAATAGGGCGGACGATGCTGATGGACGCGTGATAATCAGGCCGCTGCGCGAGCGTGCCCCACATCATCGGCCCCAGATCGAAGGGGCGCGCGTAATCAGCGTAGAGTTCGCTGCGGTCCAATTCCGCCTGCGTGACCAGCAGTCGGCTCACGCCGCAATCGGCGGTACGAAACCGCTCCATGGCACGCTGAAGATAGAGATCCACCTCCCAGTAGCGTTCCTGGTAAGCCTTGAGCGACTCCTCCGAGTAGCCGGCCTGTTCGGCCAGGTCGCTGGTGTCGACGTGAACGCTGCCGGCGGTGCTCAAGGAATGCTCGCGGAAGAGGGCGCACTTGGCGCCGACGGCGCCCACCAACCCCGCCAGGAAGGCTTGCATGCGCTCCGGGCTCGAGACTCCCTCGTAGAGGAGCAACAGTAACTCGGGAAGCTCTTCCATGTGGCTATTTATCGCACAGGTTGGCCGCTGTTGTCCCGGCACCGCGATCATTTCTCCCGAAGTCACTTTTTTGGCACCGTTGTCCGCGATCTTGCGCTTTTCCATTCACACAGCCCGAAGGCGCGGGCGGCTGGCCATCATGCCGAGCCGCCTCGCGCGTTATGAATGCCGCGTCATGTAATTCCGCGATTGCTGTCCGAGAAGCGAGCCGGCCACGCCGAAGCCTTGCTCGACGCCCTTGCCGCCGCCGCCCTGCTGCTCACGGGCGGGGGTAGGGTCGCCCATATGAACCGGGCCGCCGCCCAACTGGTCGGCGCCGCCGACGGCCTGCGCATCGAGGCGGGCGGGCTCACCACCTCCGACGCCGCCCACGCCGTACCATTTCATCGCTTTCTCGATGCCGCCAGCCGCACCGCGCCCGGCGCCGGCTCCGGCATCGCCCTGCCCCGCGCGGACGGACGCCCGCCGTTGCAAGTGCTGGCCACGCCGCTGGCCGGAATCGGGGCGCCAGGCGCCGAGCCCGCCCTCGTCGTGCTCGCCGCCGATCCGCTGGGCGTGGTGTGTCTCCCGGATGCGGTGCTGCGCGCCTTGTACGGGCTCACCCCGGCCGAGATCGAGATCGCCAACGGCCTGCTGGCGGGTTACTCGATCGAGGAGATCGCCGCCCGGCGTCAAGTGACCGTGGGCACCGCGCGCCAGCAGCTCAAACGTACGTTGCACAAGACCGGCAGCGCCCGCCAATCGGACTTCGTAAGGCGGCTGATGAGTTTGCCGCGCTTCAGGATGCCGTGATTTTTTCGTGGCCCCTTTTTCGAGCCTCTCTCGCTTACTCCCATGTACGGCTGGTATGGCCCATTTGGGAGTGACCAAGATGGTCCCCAGCCCAGGAGCTAATTTATGATGACTCACCCGTCCCGCTTCGTTTGGCGCGCCGCGCGGCAGCCGTTGATGGCCCTCGTCGCCAGCTCCCTGATGCTGGCCAACCTGGCGGCGGCGCCACCGTCCACGCCCGCTACGCCCGCCCCGTCCGCCGCGGCGCCGTTGATGGCGCCCGCCTACGTCCCGCTGAGCGCGGCTCAGTTGCGGAAGGTCAGCTTCGCCCACCCTGCCCCCGCGCCGGCAGCGACTCCGATCTGGACCGCGGCAGCCTTTGTTCCGGGTGCGCTACCCGCGGCGCCGGCGCAGGAGTCCGGCCCGTTGAATCACCGCATCGGCAAAGCGGCGCTGGTCTTTGGCATTCTCGGCACGCTCGGCGTGGTCGGGGGCGTGGTCGCGCTGCGGCAGAGCAAAACCAACTCGGCCTGCCTCAGCGGTGACGCCTCCACCGCCTGCAACGACATCCACAAAGCGGCCAAGATCGAGATCCCCGCCAGCGCGGTGGTCGCCGGCCTCGGCTACTTCTTCGCTTTCCATCACCGTTTTTAAAGGAGACATCCGTGAAAAAATGCTCATTGGACACTTTTTGCAGATCTTCCGGCTTGCCCCTCTTCCTCGTTGCGCTGACAGCTCTGGCGGTAACCGCCTGGGCGCAACAGGAAGCGTCTAGCGCCGAGCTCCAGGTCAGCCAAGGGCCCTCGCAGTACGTCCGGTGGACGGTATTCCGATTGACGAATCCTCATCAACAGCCTTTGGACGTTGTCTATTCTTCCGGAAACCCCGGGTTAAACCCCAAAATAAACGAGACCTGGGACCAAACGATCGCAGATGGCACGGACGACAACGACACAGACTGGGATCGAATCGATCCGGGGCAAACCATCACAACGGAGGATAATACGGACCATCCGATGTTTTATTGGGTCTGCCCTGCTGGATTGTGGCCCTTCGATCCGGTGCTTGGGCACGAGCCTTGGTGGAGTTCCCACGCAAACGGGCACCGTGTCGTCTGTTCGCCGCAAATGCCAGTCGCGAAAACGTTGTGAGCGGAGAGCGAAAGGAAGCGATCAGCAGGAGGACGAACCGGCTACCGGCCACCGCTCCAAGCGGGTAAATCACAACCCGACATCTGACCGTTATTGAACTCTAAGCCGGGAGGAATTGCCTGACTCGACGCCGCCGCACGCACGCCAATCTACTAGGAGCAATAGCCCTGACCGCGGTCCATCGGAGGCCACGCTCCGCCTCCGGTTGTGGGCGGCGTCTGGCTTTCGCGGCGATTCTGCTAGCGGCTCCTGTGCTGGCACCCGCGCAAACCAGCGATCTGGCCCTTTCCACCGCGACCTTGGCGTTTGCGCCACAGCCGGCCGGGTCCACGAGTGCCCTGGCATTGCCCGTGGTCCTCACCAACACCGGCACCAGCGCGCTGAAACTGACCGGCATTACCGCCAGCGCCGGGTTCACCGTAAGCGAGGATTGCGGCAGCAGCTTGGCGGTCAACGCCCATTGCACGGCCCAGGTCAGCTTCACGCCCACCACCGCCGGCGCCACGGCGGGAACGCTTACAGTCGCCGACGACATCGACGCCGGCCCGCAGACCGTTGGCCTGTCCGGCGACGCCTTACCAGCGGCCACGGTCAGCGGACTCGCCACTTTGCACGCTTTCTCTGGCGGCGCCGCGGACGGCAGCGCCACCGGGCAGGGGTCCGGAGGCGCCGGTCTCCTCATGGACGCGAGCGGTAATCTCTATGGCACCACGGTGGGCGGCGGCGCCAACAACGAAGGCACCGTTTTCGAAATGGTGAAATCCGACGGGGTCTACAGCGAAAAGCTGCTCTATAGCTTCGGCGGGAACAATAGCGACGGCGCCGGCCCCAACTCCGGGCTGCTGATGGACCCCGCAGGCAACCTCTATGGAACCACCATGCGCGGCGGCATACCCGACGATGGAACCGTTTTCGAACTGGTCAACGCTTCTGGAAGCTACAGCGAAACCATTTTGTGGACCTTCAGCGGCGGCACATCCGACGGTGCTACGCCCGCCGGCGGTCTCGTCGTGGATGGGGCTGGCAATTTTTACGGCGCTACCGCCGCCGGCGGCGTCAAGGGACTGGGCACGGTGTACGAGCTTGCCGCGCGAAGCGGTTCCATGCATTTATGGGTTGAGACTGTGCTCTATAGCTTCCTGGGTGGGGGCGGTACACAACTGGACAGCAGCTCGACGCCCGATGGGCAAGGACCGGTGGGTGGCTTGGCCCTGGACGGCGCCGGCAATCTCTATGGCATGACCTCCGCTGGCGGTGCCTGCGAGCTTACCCTCACCGGCTGCGGGGTTCTCTTCGAGCTATCCCACAATTCAAACGATTCCTATTCGGAGAGAGTGGTCGAAAGCTTCGGCTACCTCACCGGGTCGCCGTTGCCCATCGGCACTGGCGCTCCCGTCATGGATGCGGCCGGTGACATTTTTGGCGCGACCACGGGTAACGGCTATGGCGGGGGCACGGTTTTCGAGATGAAGGGCGGCGCGCTTACCGTGCTTTACAGCTTCAGCGGCGTCTATCCCGCCGGGCCGCTAACGGTCGATAGCAACGGTGACGTCTTCGGCGTAGCCCTGAACAACGGCAGCGGCATTGTTTTCGAGCTGGCCAACAATTCCGGCAACTATACCGAGGCCGTGCTTTACGCCTTTGATGGCACCGGGAGCGACGGCCGCAATCCCGGGGGCGGGCTGGCCATGGATACGGCCGGGGACGTTTTTGGCATCACGACGACGGGCGGCAGCGACTCCAAAGGCACAGTCTTCGAGTTCGGGATACTCGCGGCGATTAACGGTCTCGATACGTCCACCCCACCCACCGTTGATTTTGGAGATGTGGTCGCCACGACTACTAACCCCCGTTCGCTCAGCCTCACCGCAGTTGGTGGGTCTGACCTGAACCTCGGCACGCTCGCCATCGCGGGCGCCAACGCGGCGGATTTTGCCTTGCAGGCGGACACCTGCAGCGGCCGGACCCTCGCGCCTGGCATGAGTTGCTCGGTCGCGGTCGCGTTCACTCCGGCTGCAATCGGGGCCGCGACCGCCACGCTCACGCTGCCGACGGCTGAGGCCATTCTCCCCACCATCGCCTTAGCAGGCGCCGGCGTTTCCGCGGCGATCGCGACCCTGACCCCGTCCAACCTGAATTTCAGCGCCACCGTGACCGGGACCACTGCAACAGAACCGGTGGTGCTTTCCGATACCGGCACCGCCCCCCTGGTCCTCGGCGCCATTACGTTGACCGGCGCCGATTACTCTCAAACCAACAACTGCCCGGTCACCCTCGCCGCCGGCGCTTCATGCGCGATAACAGTATCCTTCAAACCCAGCTTTGCCGGCCCAGAAAGCGCCACGCTCGACTTTTCCGACGACGCCACCGGAAGTCCCCAATCGGTTCCCATCACGGGAGCTGGAACGGTGGGGCCGGCGGCGCAGGCGTTGACCATTCTCCATGCATTCATCGGTCGGCCCGATGGGGCCAACCCGCGTGCCGGTCTTTTGAGGGATACTGCCGGCAATCTCTTTGGAACTACCGAGAGCGGTGGCGCCAACGGTGACGGCTCCGTTTTCGAGCTGGTCAATGCCTCCGGAAGCTACACGGAGAAGCTGCTCTATAGCTTTACCGGCGGGGCCGACGGATCGCAACCCTCCAGCCGACTCGTCATGGACAGCGCGGGCGACATTTTCGGAATCTCCACCGCCGCCCCCAAAGCCCAGGTCAGCGGGACCGTCTTCGAGCTGGTCGATGCCGACGGCAGCTACGCTGAAAGAGTCCTGCATTCGTTCCCGTTTTACAGTCCGCCTGGTTCCATTTCGGGCGGCACGCCCCCGCCTGGCTCCATGCTGGCGTCTCCGGCCGCCAGCATCCCCGACGGCAGCGGACCAACCGGAGGGTTGACCATCGATGCCGCGGGCGATTTGTTCGGAGCTACTGCAACGGGCGGGGCCGGCCCTGATTGCAACGGCGGGTGCGGGACCGTATTCGAGTTGGTCAATTCCGCTGGATCGTTCACGGAGAAGATTCTCTACAGTTTTGCCGGCCCTTCTCTCACAAGCTCCGACGGATTCGCTCCCGGCGGTGGGTTGATTTTGGATAGCGCGGGCGACCTCTATGGGACCACCTTCGGGGGCGGTGAACCATGCAAAGTGCCGGGCGAGTTTAGCGAGAATTGCGGTTACGGCACGGTTTTTGAATTGGTCAATTCGGCGGGCGCGTATACCGAGAAGATACTCTACGGATTCGCAGACCTCGCCGATGGCAACAGCCCCAACGGTGACTTGGCCGTGGATGCCGGCGGCAACCTCTTCGGCACCACAACCAGCGGCATCAGCATGGCCGGGACGGCTTTCGAGTTGGTCTTCTCCTCCGGACTCTACACTGAGACAACCCTTTATCAGTCCCTCGACCTGACGCCTACAGGCGGATTGATTATGGACTCGTCTGGAAATCTCTACGGTGTTGGCCGATCTAGCGGAAACGACCACGGCGGCATTTTTATACTGGCGAGAGATGCCAGCGGCAGCTATGCGGGATCCACTCTCTTCAGCTTCGACAGCTCTCCGGCCAACTCATATAGTCCGTGGGGGAATCTGGCCACCGATGCCGTAGGGAATCTTTACGGTGTCACATTCACAGGCGGCACCGCCGGACAGGGATTCGTCTACGAGTTCACACTGCATGCCGCGACCCCGCTTGCCTCGCTTTCGGCTAGCAGCGTCGGATTCGGCGCTACTCCGATCGGCGCCACCGCCGCACCCCAGCCGGTGACCGTATCAAACACCGGCAACGCCGTCCTGAACTTCACGACCATCGCCGCCAGCGGCGATTTCAGCATCGTTGCCGGCGAGAGCACCACGTGCGCGACCGCCGCCTCACTCGCAGCCGGGGCTAGCTGCGCGGTGTCTGTGGCGTTCGCGCCGACGGCGGCTGGCACCCGTACCGGGACGCTGGCCTTCGACGACAATGCGGCCGGGAGCCCACAAACCGTGGCGCTCTCGGGTTCGGGGACCTCCGCCGCCGCCGTGGGTTTGGCTCCAGCCTCGCTCACCTTCGCCGCCCAGGTGCTGCAATCCAGCAGCAGCACTCAAGCCGCCACACTGGTCAACACCGGCAACGCCCCGCTGGCGATAACAAGCGTTACTGCTTCCGGCGACTTCACCGAAACCAACACGTGCGGGACCGGCCTCGCCGCTAACGATAGCTGCACGATTTCAGTGAGCTTCACGCCGACGGCAACCGGCAGCCGCACCGGCACACTCACCGTCACAGACAACGCCAGCGGCAGTCCGCAAACCGTGGCGCTCTCCGGCCAAGGCGCGGACCTCACCGTCGCGCCTGGCAGCGGCTCCAGCACATCGAGCACAGTGGCCGCCGGGAAATCCACCAGCTTTGCGCTCAACTTCACCCCGGTGAACGGGCTCACCGGCACGTTCACCCTCGCCTGCAGCGGCGCCCCCACCGGCGCCACCTGCACGCCCACGCCGGCCAGCATTAGCCTCTCCGGCAGCGCCCCGGTTCCGGTCACGGTCGCGGTCACGACCACCGCCCGCTCGCTGCTGACTCCGCTCGCCAACCCGGCCGGCGATCCCCCGGCGCCGGCGGGCCGCGAGTGGGAGTGGGGCTTGGCCCTGCTGGCGCTCTGGCTGCTATCGCTGGTCATTCGCCAAGGCCGCGCACCCCGCCGTGCTCGGCGTTGGATGATCACCGCGTCCGCTCTCGCCCTGTTCGGCCTGATGGCCGCCTGCGGCGGTGGTGGCGCCAGTTCGAGCGGCGGCCCCTCGAACAACAACCAACCCAGCCCCACCGGCACCCCGGCGGGCAGTTACACGCTCACCGTTACCGCCACCGGCAGCGGCGGCGCCACCCGCAGCACGGCGCTCAACCTGACGGTGAACTAGCCCCACAAGTCGGGCAACGGCGGCATCGCCGGCGCCCGCCTCTTTTTGCCCTCGGTTTTGGTGATTACGCCGATAACCGGGAATTAGTCCGACTTGGAAGCGGCGGCGGCCATCACCTTGGCGGCTTCCAGCCCCATGGCGAGATAGCCAGCCGGGCTGGGGTGGAGGTGATCGCTAAAGCCGTAGCCGGGCCGGATTTGGTCCTGGTGCTGGGGGTCGCGCATGACCTTGTCGAAATCAATCACGCCGTCAAAATGTCCGGGGGTGCGGATCCAGGCGTTGACCGCTTCCCGCTCGGCTTCACCACGGGGCGTTTCCGCGCTCTGGCCTATGTAAGGCGTGATCGTGGCGCCGTAGACGTGGATGCCGTGGGCGTGGGCGCGATCAACGATTTGCTGTAAGGCGCCGGTCATCTCCTCCGGACTCACGCGTTGTGTCCGGTGGCTCGGAGTCTTCCCGTCCGGAAAGGCAATGTCGTTGATGCCTTCGAACACGATGAGGTCGCGCACGCCGGCGAGTTCGAGCACGTCCCGTGGAAAGCGCGCCAACGCGTTGGGGCCGTTGTCATCATGGAGAATGCGGTTGCCGGAGATGCCTTCATTCAGCACACCCACGCGCGGCAGGTGGTCGGCCATGATGTCGGTCCAGTCATTATTGGCATTGCGCGTGGAGTGGGCGCCGGCGGTGATGGAATCGCCCAAACAGACGACGGCGTAACTGCCGGGCGCGGCCGCAACCTCAACCTCGGTGAGGAAGTCCCAGGGCCCGAATGGCGCCGCGCCGGGCATGGCCGTCTGGGAGGCAAAATCGCCGTCACCGGCGATGTAATTCGTCTGGTTGGTCAGCAGATGCCAGGTGACCGGGCCGGACGATACCGGCACATAGACGCTGACCGCCAAATGGGTCAGCGGCGGCACGGTCATCGCCACCGCATCGCTGAGCACGTCGGCGCCGGGCGGGATGACGATACTGGCCTGACCATCGAAGAGGACGGCGTGGTCGGAACCATCCGTGATCGCCGCGCCCTCGCCGGCGAGCGCCACATGGACATCGCCCAAGGTGACCGCCTGCTTGCCAAAGGCGTTGGAGAATCGCAAGCGTACGGCGCTGCCGCCGAGGCTGGTGCGCACGATCATGCGCACCGTCTGATTGTTGAGGACCGAGCCCGGAAACGTCCGGCCCGCACGCCCCGGCTGCCCCGGCCGCGGCGCGAACGTGGCGATCGGCGCTGCCGCCCAGGGTCCCACCCAATGCGCGGGCGCCGTCTGCGCGGCGGCCCCACACGCCATCAACGCGGCCACGACCGCCACGGGCGCTGCATGATGCCAGTGCTTCATATCAGTTCCTCACCAAATCAACCTGGCTCAACCCCGCCACCCGGCGGTTACCGGGAACTGGTCATGGCGGAGCCAGCCGCGGTCTCCATCACCTTGGCCGCCGCCTCACCCATGGCCTGGTAGCCGGCGTCATTAGGATGCAGGTGGTCGCCGGAGTCGTAGGCGGGCAGATAGCGGGTGGGGTTCTGGGGATCGCGTGTGACCTGGTCGAAATCGATCACCCCGTCAAAGTGTCCGCTGCCACGAATCCAGGCGTTGATGGCTTCCCGCTTGGCTTCGCCTGCCGGCGATTGGTAGCCCGCGCCCACGAAGG
>JANWJU010000131.1 GCA_025451775.1 Terriglobales bacterium | reverse complement strand
GGCCAGGATGTGGTCGCCTTCGACCGGCTGGACGGGGTGGCGGAGAACTTTCACTTGGAACAGAACCAGGAGTTGCTGCAACGCCTGGCTGAGCAGACCGGCGGCTCTTATTGGCAGCCGAGCCAGGCGGCGCAGATTCCCAGCCGCATCGCCTACTCCTCGGCCGGGATCACGCTGCACGATAACCTGCCACTGTGGAATTTGCCCATCGTGTTTCTGCTGCTGTTGCTGGTGCCGGTGGCGGAGTGGTTTCTGCGGCGGAAGTGGGGGGTGGTGTGACGCGGAAGTTGCTAGTTGCCAGTTGCCAGTTGCTCGTTCAAGGTGGGAGGCACCTGAAGGGGTTGTGCCTGGCTCTGATCGTGGTGCTGCTGGCGACGGTGCCGGGGCGGGCGGACACGTATTACGTCACGGTGGCGGGGTTGGGGGGGGAGGCCGATTATGTGCAGCGGTTTACCTCTGACGCCAACGCGCTGAACAAATTGTTTTTGGCAGGGGGGGCGACGGCGCATGTCTATACGCTGACCGGCAACAATTCGACGGCGGCGCGGTTGACGGCGGTGCTGAAGGAGGTGGCGGCGAAGGCCAAGCCGGACGATCAATTGGTGCTGATCCTCATCGGGCATGGCACCGACGATGGCGTGGTGTACAAGTTCAACCTGGTAGGGCCGGATCTGGACGGGGCCGAGATCGCCAAGCTGTGTGACGGCGTCAAGGCGACGCGGCAGCTCATCATCGACACGAGCAGTGCCAGCGGCGGGGCGATGAAGGTGTTCGAGCACCCGGGGCGCGCCATCATCACCGCGACCAAGAGTGGCACCGAGAAGAACGCCACCGTATTTGCCCGCTACCTTGTGGCCGCGCTGCAGGACCCGACGGCGGACTTGAATAAAGACCAGTCGATCAGCGCGCTGGAGGCGTTCGAGTACGCGCAGAGGAAAGTCGCCGATTACTACAGCTCGCAGCAGCGGCTGGCGACCGAACATCCGCTGAAGAACGACGACCGGCTGCTGGGAGGCATGGTATTGGTGCGCTTTGGGGAGGCGCAGCAGGAGTATGCGGACCCGAAGATGGCGCCCTTGATCGCGCAGAAAGAAACGCTGGAACGGCAGATTGATGGGCTCGAGTACCGCAAGGACGCGCTCTCCGACGACGAGTACAAGGGCGAGATGACGGACCTGCTGCTGAAGCTGGCCGGGGTGCAAAAGAGCCTGGATCAACAGGAAGCCCAACGGGAGAAGAAGCCGTGATGACGCTCTTGATGGCCACGCTTCTATTGGCACAGGCGCCGTCGCCGCCAACGGCGCCGCATACGGCAACGCCAGCGGCGGCGGCAGCGTGCCAGCAGTTGCGGCGGCACGGGCAGGCGGAGCAGGCGCAGAGCTGCTTTCAGCGGCTGGCGGCCGCCAGCGATCCCGATCTGCAAGCCGAAGGCGACTGGGGGTTGGAGTCGTATCAGCAGGCCAACGATGCGTTCCGGCAGGCGGCGGCGCAACAGCCGCAGAGCGCCGCCGTGCGCGTGCGTTGGGGACGGCTGCTGCAGGAGCGCTTCAACGATACCGACGCCGAGGGGCTCTTCAACGAGGCGCTCAAAATCGATCCCAACTACGCCCCCGCGTATTTGGGGCTGGCGCTGGTTTCGGCGGACGGATTCGACGGCAAGGCGCTTGATTATGCGCGCAAGGCGCTGACGCTCGATCCAAAACTGGCGGCGGCGCACGTGCTACTGGCCACGCTGGCGCTGGAGGACTCGACACCAGCGGCGGCGGAGTCCGAGGCGGATGCGGCCTTGCAGGCTCAGCCCGACGACCTCGACGCCATGGCGGTGCATGCGGCGGTGGCGGTGATCGCCGGGCAAACGCCGGCGGCGTGGCTGGGCAGGGTCATCGCGATCAACCCGCATTACGGTGAGGCGCAGGCGATCATCGCTGAGCAGCTCGTCCTGCAGCGGCGCTACCAGGACGCCATGGGGTACTACCAAAAAGCGGTGGCGCTGGACCCGGCGCTGTGGTCGGCGCACTCGGAGTGGGGCGTCAACCTGATGCGGCTGGGGCAGGCCGACGCGGCCGAGCAGCAACTCGAGCTGGCCTATAACAACGGCTATCGGGATGCGGCCACGGTCAACTGCCTGCGGTTATTGGATACGGAAAAGGACTTCACCATCATCCACGACGGGCCGATTGCGTTGAAGCTGGATAAAAAAGAGGCGGCGGTGCTGGCGCCCTACCTCGAAAAGGTGGCGCAGGATGCCATGACCGCTTACAGCGCCAAGTACCACATGACGCTGCCAGAGCAGACTTCGCCCACTGGCGCCTACGAAGTGCAGATTGAGGCCTACCCCAACCACGCCGACTTCGCGGTGCGCAGCGTGGGGTTGCCGGGGCTGGGCGCGCTGGGGGTGACGTTCGGGAACGTGGTGACCATGGATAGTCCTTCGGCGCGTCCGCCGGGGGATTTCAACTGGGCGAGCACGCTGCGGCACGAGATGGATCACGTCTTCGTACTGACGGCGACGCATAACCTGGTTCCGCGCTGGTTTGCCGAGGGGTTGGCGGTGCACGAGGAGACGCAGGCGAACCCGGAGTGGGGCGACCGGGTCACGCCCGATACGCTGGTTGCGATCCGCGACCACAAGCTGCTTCCGGTCGCCGGCTTGGATGGCGGCTTCATGCATCCGACCTATCCCAACGAAGTGATCGTTTCCTACTTTCAAGCGGGACGGATCTGCGACTACATCCAAGAGCGGTGGGGAGCGGAGAAGCTCACCGAGATGGTGCATGATTTCGCCGTGCCGACGACGACCACCGCCGTCATCCAGCAAGCGCTGGGAATGACGCCGGCGGCGTTCGACACGCAGTTTGACGCTTGGCTTCTCAAGGGTCCCAAGGGGCTTGGCGCCGAGGTGGACAACTTTGCCCTCTGGCGCACGCAACTGCATGCGTTGGTGACGGCGGCCCAGGCGCCGCAACCGGATTTGAGCCAGATCGAGAAAGTGGGCCAGCAGGTGGTCAGCCTCTACCCGGATTACATCGAGGATGCCAACGCCTATGGATTTCTCGCCGATGCCTACCAAAAACAGGGCAACACCACCGCGGAAGCCGCCATATTGACCGCTTACGAACACGAAGGCGGCATGGATCCGCAGCGGTTGCAGCAACTTGCCGCTCTCGAAATCGCCCAGCACCAGCCCGCCGCGGCGGCGGCGGCGCTGGACCGCATCAACTATATCTATCCACTCGATGCGGTTGTGCATCGGAAGTTGGGAGATTTGTGGATGGAAGCCAAGAACTATCCGGGCGCGATGCGGGAGTATCAGGCACTGGTGGATCTCCGCCCTTTGGACCAGGCCGGCGCGCAATATGATCTGGCCCGGGCTGAGTTCGCTGACGGCGATCTCGGCGCCGCCCGGGATCACGTCCTCAATGCGCTGGTCGCCGCCCACGATTTTCAGCCGGCGCAGCAGTTGTTGGTGCAGATTGTCGCCGCCCAGAAAGCCGCGCCCGCCACGAAATAACCACGAAAGGTCTCTCATGAGTGCTACCCAAACCAACCCTGCCCTCGCCGCTTCAACACTGGCGACGTTGAATTCCGCGGATTCCGCCGAACTGCGCCAGCGCATTACCCGTTTCCACGCCGCCCGGGACCGCATCATCGCCCAGGTGCGGGAAGTGATCGTGGGTCAGGACGAGGCGCTGGACCAGATCCTGATCGCCTTATTCGTGGGCGGGCACTGCCTGATCACCGGCTTGCCCGGCACCGCCAAAACGCTGATGGTGCGGACCATCTCGGAGACGCTGGGGCTGACGTTCCGGCGCATCCAGTTCACGCCCGACCTGATGCCCAGCGACATCACCGGCACCGACATCATCGAGGAGGACCCCACCACCGGACACCGGCGCTGGACGTTCGTCGAGGGACCGATCTTCGGCAACGTGCTACTTGCCGACGAAATCAACCGCACGCCGCCCAAGACACAATCGGCACTTCTTGAAGCGATGCAGGAACGCAGCTGTACCGTGCGCGGTAATCATTACACGCTGCCCTCGCCCTTCTTTGTGCTCGCCACCCAGAATCCGATCGAGCTGGAGGGTACCTACCCGCTGCCGGAGGCGCAGTTGGACCGGTTTTTGTTCAATACCATCCTCGACTACCTCAGCGCCGAGGAGGAAGCCAAGGTAGTGGATATGACCACCGCCACGCGCATGGTGCGGTTGGAGGCGGTCACCAACGCCGAGGAGATTCTCGATTTCCAAGAGCTCGTGCGCATGGTGCCGATTGCCGACACCGTGGCGCGTTCGGTGGTGGATTTGGTGCGGGCGACGCGGCGCACCAGCGAGAACGCCCCCGAGTACGTGAAGAAGTACGTGAACTTCGGGGCGAGCGTGCGCGCGGCGCAGTTCATCGTCCTGGCGTCCAAGGCGCGGGCGCTGGCGCGGGGACGTTACCACGTGGCCTACGAAGACGTGCGGGCGATGGCCACGCCGGTGTTGCGGCACCGGATCCTGTTGAATTTCCACGCCGAGTCCGAGCACATCGATAGCGACGAGATCCTGCGCCGCTTACTGGAAGGTTATGGCGAGCAGAGCCGAACAGTCGTTTCTTGATCCGGCGGTCCTGGCCGGTATCGCCGACCTGGAGCTGATCGCCCGCACGGTGGTCGATGGCTTCGTGGCCGGGCTGCACCGTTCTCCCGACTTTGGCTTCAGCCAGGAGTTCGCGGAGTACCGCGCCTACTCGCCCGGGGACGACCTGCGGCACGTCGATTGGAACGTGTATGCACGCACCGAGCGCGCATACCTGAAGCGGTACCGAGGGGAGACCAACAGCCAGTTGACGGTATTGCTGGACGCCAGCAACTCGATGAGTTTCGGCTCCAAGCTGAACTACGCCCGCTATCTGGCGGCGTCGCTGCTGTATTTGGCGCTGCACAACCAACGCGACGCGGCCGGGTTGATCGTGTTCGATGACGAGGTGCGGGATTTCGTCCGGCCCTCGACGCGGAGCGGCCAGTTGGCCCGGCTCATGGCGGCGCTGGAGCAGGCCAAGCCCCGCGCCCGCACCGATTATGGCAAGCCCATGGCGCACTTCCAGGAGTTCCTGCACCGGCGCGGCCTGGCGGTGATCATCTCGGACTTCTACGCCCCGCCGGAGGCGATCGTGCGTGCGGTCGAACCGCTGCGGTTTCACGGCAACGAGGTCGTGCTGTTTCATCTTTTGGACCCGCGCGAGCTGCGGCCGGATGTGGACGGCTCGGAGTTGCTGGTGGATCTGGAGACCGGGCAGCGCTTCGAGGTGACCGCCGAGTACGCCCGCAACGAGTACCGGGCCAAGCTCGATGCCCATGTGACCGATCTGCGGCAGCGCGCCCAAGGCGCCGGCCTCGATTATTTTCTGCTGCCCGCGGATCGGCCGCTGGACCTGGCACTACGTGAATACCTCACGCTGCGGCAAGGGCGGAACTGATGGGATTTCTCGCGCCATGGTTCCTGCTGGGGCTGGCCGGAGTGGCGGCGCCGCTGTATCTGCACCTGCTGCGGCGGCAGACCACGAATCCGCGGCAGTTCAGCTCGCTGATGTTTTTTGAGCCGCGGACGCAGGCCTCGATGCGGCACCGGAAGCTACGCTACCTTTGGCTGCTGGTGCTGCGGCTGGCTCTGTTGGCGCTGTTGGTATTCGCCTTCGCAGACCCGTTTATCCTACGGCCGGCGGCGAGCGTGACCGGCGACCGGTTGACGGTGCTGGTCATCGACCACTCCTTCAGCATGCAAGCGGGAACCCGGCTCGCCGACGCTCAACGGCAAGCCGCGGCCACGCTCGTTGGGCTGACGGGCAAGGTGCAGGTCATGGCGCTGGGCAACCGGCTGGAGGTGCTGACCCAACCGAGCACGGACCGGGCCGCGCTGCGGGCGGCCATCGCGGGCATCGAGCCAGGATGGTCGCATGCGGATTTCGGGGAATTGGCACGGGGATTGAAGGCAAGTGTGGCGGCGTCCGGCACGCCGGTGACGGTGCAGTTCTTCAGCGACATGCAGATGAGCGGGATGCCTGCCAGCTTCGCTGATCTCATGCTGCCAGGCAACACCACCCTGGTCACCCATAATGTCGTGGGCGCCACCGCTCCGCCGAACTGGACCGTGGCCAGCATTCAGGCGCCGACGGAGTTGTGGGGATCGCCCAAGGATACGCCGCCAGCGCGGGTGGAGGCGGTGGTGCGCGGCTACAACACACCCGCGGCGAGCATTCCAGTCGTACTCGAGGTCAACGGGCACGTGGTGGCGCGGCAGACGGTTCAGGTGCCGGCATCGGGCAGCGCCACCGCCGATTTCGATAGCGTGGCTTTCGGTTACGGATGGTCGGAGGGCACGGTGCGCGTGGAACCGGCGGCGGGCTTGAACGACGGCTTTGCGGCGGACAACAGCGGCGTATTTAGCGTGCGGCGCGCCGATCCGCAGCATGTGCTGTTCGTCCATGCCGCGAGCGATGCGCGCTCACCGCTGTACTTCGGGGCGGCGCTGCAGGCGAGTGCCGGATCGGCGTTCGTGCTCGATGCGGTAAGCGAAGGGGGCGTGGTGGGGCGGCAGCCGTCGCAGTACGCCCTGGTGGTGCTGGCGGATGCGACCGCGCTGCCGGCCGAGTTCGCCAGCGAGCTGCGCCAATATGTGGAAACCGGCGGCGGGTTGCTGATCGCCGCCGGGACGGCGACGCGCGCGTTGCCGGTGTTTGGCGGCACGGTGGCGCAGCCGGAGGATTACGGCGAACAGTATCTGGCGGTGGGGGATTCCGACACAGCGTATCCGGCGACGGCGCTGCTGGGTAATTGGCCGGGGGTGAAGTTTTACTACGCCGCCCGCATCGTGCCCGGAGATGCGCGCGTCATCGCGCGGCTCAGCGACGGGACACCGTTGCTGCTGGACCGCAAGGTGGGGGAAGGGCGGGTGGTGGTCTTCGCCTCCGGGTTCGACAACCTCACCAACGATTTTCCGTTGCACGCCGCGTTTGTGCCGTTTGTGCGGGAGATGGCCTCGTACTTGGCGGGCAACCAAGAAGCCGGTCCGCAGGCGGTGGACAGTTATCTGACACTACGCACCGCCAAGGAGCAGGGGGCGGCGGCGGCGATCGCGGTGCAGGTGACGGATCCGCAGGGGCGGCGGCCGCTGAGTTTAGCGCAGGCTCTGACCGCGCAAACGCTGCCCTTGAGCGAAGCCGGTTTCTATCAGCTCAAGCTGGCCGATGGACGGCAGCAGGTGGTGGCGGTGAACCCCGACCGCCGGGAGTCGGATTTGAGCCCCATCCCCGAGGAGACGCTGGCGCTTTGGCGGGGCACGCCAGGGAACGGCAGCCCGCTGGCGGGGAGCACGGCCGCGGCCGCGGGGGCGGCTCCGAGCCGTGTGCCGGTATCTCTTTGGTGGTACATATTGTTGTTGATGCTAGTGGCGGCGGCGACCGAATCGTTTGTGGCCGCCAGGTATCTTAAGGTGCGTCGGGACGAGGAGCCGGCGGGCGAGCCGTTGCAGGCGGCGGGGGTGGCACGAGGGGTGGTGGGCAGGGGAGTTGCCGGGAGGTAGCAGCATGAACGCGCGGGAAGAGCTTCGAGCCTATATTCATCAGCTTCAGCGCCGGCTCAGGCTGGGCGCGGCTAGTCGTGGCGCGGCGCTGTGCGCCGCTACCGCATTGGCGGCGACCTTGGTGCTGGTGGCCATCGCCAACCGTTATGCGTTTTCCTCGGCCAGCATCACGGGCGCCCGGTGGGCGCTGACCGCCGCGCTGGCGGCTGCCGTAGCTTGGGGCCTGGCGTGGCCATTGCGGCGCCTCAGCCGCCGCCGGGGCATGGCCCACGCGGTGGCGCGGGCGGAGCGGCAGTTTCCCGATCTGAACCAACGCCTGACGACGTTTACCGAGCGGGATGCGCACGCGCCCGAGGATCCGTTCCAGGAGCTGCTCGCCGCCGATACGATGGAACTGGCGGCGCAGGCGCCGCCCGAGGACCTCGCGCCCAGCAACTGGGTCTATGGTGCGCTGGGAACAGCCGTGGCCTGTGCCGCGGTGCTGGTCTGGATTATCGCGGCCGGCCCCGGCTACTGGGGCTATGGCGCGGCGCTGCTGTGGACAGGACCCCGCACCCACGCCCAGCCGATGTATTCACTGGCGGTGGCGCCCGGCAATGCCCTCATCCGCCGCCACAGCGATGCCACCGTGACCGCTCTGCCCAAGGGGATGACCGCCCCCGAGGTCGAGATTCACGCCCGCTATGAAAGCGCGGCCGGGTGGCAGACGGCCGTCATGCACCCGGCGCCGGGCGCGAGCGGCTATCAGTATCTATTTGCGGGGTTGCCTGAAGACGTTGACTACTACGTGGTTGCGGGCGCGCTGCGCTCGCCGACCTATCACTTGCGGGTGCGGGATTTGCCCGCGGTGAAACAGATCCAAGCGACGTATCAGTACCCGGCATGGACGGGGATGAAGGCGCTGACCGACGTCAAGGCCGGCGATTTGCGCGCCGTGGCCGGCACCCGCGCCGCGCTCACCATCACCACCGATCAGCCGCTGACCGGCGGCGTGCTGGTGGTCGACGACGGCGCCGGCAACCCGCAGCAGGTCAAGCTGGCGCCGCTCGGCGGCAATCAATATCGTGGCGTCATCGACATGGAGAAGGACGGCCTCTATCACGTGGCCGCGCAGATTGCGGGTGAAGATCCGAGCCAGCCCACGCGCATTTCCGAGGATTATTTCCTGGCCGCGCCGCCGCCGGCGCCGCCGCAGGTGGCGTTGGTGCGTCCCCGAGGCGACTACCGCGCCAGCCCGATCGAAGAGGTGACGGTCGCGGCCCAAGCGAGTGATCAGTTCGGGCTGAAAGAGTTTGCGCTGCACTACTCCATCAACGGCGGGCCGGATAAAACGGTCACGTTGCTGCCGCAACAAGGGGCCAAGAAGGCCGATGGGCAGACGGTGATCTCGTTCGAGTCCTTCCACGCCAAGCCGGGCGACCTGGTCAGCGTCTACGCCAGCGCCGCCGACGGGGATACGGCGCGCGGACCGGCACGCTCGGACATGATGTTCATCCAGGCGGATCCGTTCGAGCGCGATTTCACGCAATCGCAGCAGGCGGGCGGCGGGGGCGGCGGAGGCGGCGGAGGCCAGGGCAACACCGCAGCCCAGATTGTTGACCGGGAAAAGGAGATCATCGCCGGTACGTTTAAGCAGCAGGGCGACAACAGCGCCCCCTCGGCGGCCAAGAACAAGCTCGCGGCCGATACCTCGAGGCTGTTGTCGGAGTCGCAGACCACGCTGCACGACCAGGCGGTCTCGCTGTCAGGGCGCATCCAGTCGCGGGAGCTGACGGACGAGAACCAGGCGTTTAGCGATTTTCAGAAGGATATGGATGCGGCGGCAGCGTCCATGTCGCCGGCCGCAACCAGCTTGAAGGGCGAGAAGTGGAGCGCGGCGATTCCCAACGAGGAGAAGGCGCTGCGCTCGCTGCTGCAGGCGGAGGCTACGTTCCTGAAGATCCAGGTTGCCTTTGGCGCCCGCGGCGGTGGCGGCGGAGGAGGAGGCAGCGCGGCGCGCGATCTGGCGAGCATCTTCGATCTGGAACTCGATACGCAGAAGAACCAGTACGAGACGCAGCAGACGGCGTCGGCGTCGGAGCAGAAATCCGAGTCGATCAACGACACGCTCAAGAAATTGGATGATCTGGAACAGCGGCAGCAGCAGTTGGCGCAGAACCGGAACAATCTGGCGCAGAGCGCGCAACAGCGCTGGCAGCAGGATATGCTGCGGCGCGAAGCGGAGCAGTTGCAGCAGCAGTTGCAGTCGATGCTCAACCAGCAAAATAGCCAAAGCGGCCAGAGCGGGCAGAGCGGGCAGAGCGGACAGAGCGGACAGAGCGGACAGAGTTCGTCTGCATCGGCCTCGAGTTCGTCGAGCGGATCGCCTTCCGGTTCCCAGAGCGCCGGTGGGCGCAGCGGTAGTTCGGCGGCATCAGCCGCGGGCGCGGCCTCGGCCGAACAGCAAGCGGCGCAGGCGGCGCTGAACCGGCTGCGGGAGGCGAACGCCGCCATGCAGCGGTCGGAGCAGCAAAACCAGAGTCCGGCGCAGGCGGCGGCTGACGCCGCGCAGGCGGCGGCGGCGCTGCGGCAGGCGCGCCAAGCCTTGGCCGCCATGCAAGGGCAGAACGCCGACCAACGTTTGGCGGCGATGGCGGGCGAAGCCGGCCAACTGGCGCAGACGCAAAAGCAGCAGGCGGATCAGATCCGGAAGTATGCGGCGGGCACGCAACAAGCCACCCCGGCGGAGGTGGACAGCCTGGTGCAGCAGCGGCAGCAGGTCTCGAATGCCTACGACCAACTCGAGGCGGCGATGCGCAACGCGGCGCGGGACCTGAGTGGAGCCCAACCTGGGGCCAGCACCAAGCTGCGGGACGCCATCACCGCCGCCGACGGCTCGGATCTGGGCACGCGGCTGCAGCGCAGCGCGGACTGGCTGCGCAACGGCGATGCCAGCCCGGACAGCGAAACCACGCTCAGTAGCGACCTGCAGGCGCTGGCCAATGGATTGCGGCAGGCCCAGCAGGCGCTCACGCCGAGCGCGGCCAATCAGCCGAACGCCGCGCTGGCCGGGGCCATGTCGCAGATCGAGCGGTTGCGGCAGCAGATTGCCGCGCTCGGTGGTACTCCGGGGCAGCCGGGCAACCAAGGCAATCAGGGCAATCGCTCCGGACCGGCGGGACAGCAGTTCCAACCCGGCGGGCTGAGCCGGAGCGGTCAGGGGCAAAGTGGGAACCAAGCCGGGAGCCGAGCTGGGAATCAGGCCGGTCAGCAGAGTGGCCAGGGCCAGCAGAGCGCGCAGAACGGCCAGAGTGGCGGCGGGCGTAACGGTGGCCAAGGTGGTGGCCAAGGCGGAGGGCGCAACGGCGGGCAGGGTGGTGCGAACGCCGCCAACGGCAACCGGCAGGGAAATCCCACCGCCGGCCCGGTCGGCAACCGCATCGCCGGCGCCAACGGCAACTTGGGGCGCAACGGCGGTATTCTCGATGGCCGGATCGGGGACGTGGCTGGTGGCGGCAACCGCAATGGTGGCAACTACGGCGGCTACGATACCGGCAACACGCGGATCCAAGGTCAGGCGGTGGCGCCGCAGGCCGGTCCCAACCCCGCCGACACGCAGCGGGAGATCCAGCAGGATATGGAGGCGCTGAACCGGCTGCGTCCGGACCTGCCCCAAGACCCCACCGTGCAGAAACAGATCGACGCCTTCATCAAGCAGATGCAGGCGCTCGATCCCAGCCGTTTCCCCGGCAACCCGCAAGCGGTGGAGCAGGCGCGGCAGCAGCTGCTGGCGACCGCCGACGCGCTCGAACTGCAGGTGCGGAAGCAGCTGGACGACACCGGCAGCGCGGGGCAGATCCGCGATACGGTCCCGGAGGCGGCGCCGGCGGGCTATCAGGATGCCGTGGCAGCCTATTATCGCCGGCTGAGCGGGGATGGAAAATAGCGAAAAGCTATTAGCTGTTAGCGCTTAGCTATTAGGAACGGCGGGTCTGCGGCGCGGCCGGGGCTGACCGGGGCCGGTAAAGCCGGCGGGCCAGGAGGGGTTGGCGTTGGCCACCGGAGCAGGTGGCGGCGGTGCATCGGCGGGCAGCACGTCGACGTGAACCAGCCAGTTGCGCAGCAGGCCGGTCCAATCGGTCAAGTAGGGAATCGTGGTGCCGGCGAGGCCGAAGCCGTGGCGGGCGAAATCATACACGTGCATCTCGGCAGGGACGTGGGTCTGCACCAGCGCCTGGTAGAAGGCGAGGCTATTGCCGATGGGCACGACAGGGTCGCCGGTGGTGGCCACCAGGAAGGTGGGCGGGGTCTGCGCGGTGACCTGGGTTTCGTTGGAGAGGGCCGACACCAGCGCCGGGTCAGGGGTCGGACCAAGAAGATTGTTGCGGGAGCCGTGATGGGTCATCGGCAGTTCCATGGTGATGACCGGGTAGGTGAGGATCATGAAATCGGGGTGGCAGCCGGCGTTATCGAGTGATTCCAATTGCGGCAGCGGTGCGGCACCGGCGCCGCAATGCGTACCCAGCGTCGAGGCCAAGTGTCCGCCGGCGGAGGAGCCCCAGACGCCCAGGCGCGCGGGATCAATGCCGTAGGCGGCGGCGTGCGCGCGAATGAGGTGCATGGCCTGCATGCCGTCTTCGATTTCAACCGGATAGCGGTAAGGCGCGACGCGATAGTCGAGCACGAACGCGGCCATGCCCTGGGCGTTGAGCCAGCGTGCGAACTGGAAGCCTTCCAGGTCGAGCGCGACGCCGCTATAGCCGCCGCCAGGAATAATCAGCACGGCGGCGGTGGTGGTGCGCGCCGCCGGGAGGAACGGATAAAGGCGGGGCTGATCCTGCGGCGTCGCGGCCAAGGTTGCGGGCGCGCCGGGCGCGCCATTGGGCCAGAGAAAAACCGGAGCGGGGACCGGGGACGGTGCAGCGGGCGATTGCGCCGCCAGCCGCCCCGCGCCGAGCGGCGTCACCGCCATGGTGACCCAAGCGGCGGCGATTAAAGAGGCGTAGCGAAGACAGTGAAGACTCATGAGCATTTTCTCCGGTAATCAGGCTCATGATACACGAGCGGTTCGCCGTGAGCGCGGCGGCCGCGCCCGCGGGCAGCGACTCATTAACGGATCGTTGCGGCGAAACCGCCGGCGGGGGCGGTGCGGCGGGCAACAGGCGGCGCGCCAAAGCTGTGGATACCGCTCCACACCAAGCCCAGGCCCAGTACCAGCACGGCGCCCATGACCAGGGCGCGCAGGCGGCGGGCGGGCAGACGCTTGCCCAGCATGCATCCAATGAGCACGCCTGGGACGCCGCCCATGAGCAGACGGGTGAGGAGGTGGGTGGCGGTGAGGCCCAAACCCGCCGACCAACCGGCGCCCGCGACGGCGAGGACGCTGCCGAAGACGAGATCGGTACCCACGGCCTCGGCGGCGGTAAGGTCAGAGAAGTTGAGCAGGGCCAGCACGCCCAGCGCGCCCGAGCCGGCCGAGGAGAAGCCGGTCTCCATGCCAATCGGTAGCGCCAATAGCGCCAGCCAAGCGTGCGATTTACGCTTCTCACGTGCTTGCGGGCGGGGGGTGGAATCGAGCGAATGGCGGGGGCCAAAGAGGCTGGCACAGGCGGTGCCGACCAGCAGCACGCCCAAGGCGATCAGCAGCTTGGGACTCCAGTCGGCGCCCCGCATGCCCCGCAGAAAATAGATGCCCAGCGTCAAGCCGGGCAATCCGCCCAGGACCAGCGGCCAGAAGCAGCGGGCGCGGACGTTGTGGCCGAGCAGATGAAAGGGGGCGGCGAGCAGGCGCAGCACGGCGGAAAAAGCCAGCGCCGTGCCCACGGCGGCGGCGGCGGGCAGACCTAAAAACAGGACCAGCAAGGGCGTGGTGAAGCTGCCGCCGCCGAGGCCGGTGAGTCCGACCGAGAGGGCGATCACGAAACCGAGGGCAATTTCGATCACTCAGGCGCTCCGTTACCAGGATCACGGGGAGGGGACGCAGCCCCCAATTCGCTGCCGCGCGCAACGGTGGCGGTGTGGATGCCGCACTCGAGATGATCGCCGCCCCAACGTCCCGAGCGGGGATCGGCGCCGGCGGCGGGGATAGCGGTGCAGGGCGCGCAGCCGATGCTGGTATAGCCCTGGGCGTAGAGCGGCAAGGCTTCGATGCCACGGGCGTGGGCGGCACGCCAGAGCTCTTTGTCATCCCACAGCGCCAGCGGGCTGATCTTGCGCAGGCTTTCGCCGGTGGGCAGAACGTGGATTTCGCTCACGGCAAGGTTCCTGCGGCTGGGCGACTGGACGCGGCGCAGGCCGGTAAACCAAGTCCGGTAGGGTCGCAGCGCGCGCATCAGGGGATCGACCTTGCGGAGCTGGCAGCAGCGTTTCGAGTCCGTGCGGTAGAGCCGGCCGTGTTCGGCTTCCTGCTCGGCCACGGTGTAATCGGGCATGACGTTGACCAGGTTCAAATGCCAGAGTGCGGTCATGCGGTCGCGGTAGGCGTAGGTCTCGGGAAAGTGATAGCCGGTTTCGAGAAACAGCACCGGGATACCGGGCTGATGGGCACGCAACAGATCGAGCACCAGCATGTCCTCGATCTGGAAGCTGCAGGTCAAGCAGGCGGGCTCGCCGGGGTGGGCCGCGAGCACGGCGGCGATGATCTGCTCGGGTGAGGTGGCGTCCATTGCGTTCCCGTGTGAGTTCGTGGTCACTGGTCCTCCTGCTCGCCGCGGCCCTCGAGTTCGGCGAGGATCGCATCGCAATCGCCGGTTGGCGTCAACCATTCCGAGCTGGCAAAAGCGGAAGCGGCGGCCTTGCGGGCATCGGCGGAACCGGCGGTTGAAGATCCAGCGAACACGGCCACCGCGCCAGCCGAGCGGAGCACGGCGGCGATGGCGGCGAGTTCCGCGGCGCCGTAAGCCGAGGTATCGACGCGCACCGCGTTCCAGAGGCGGGCATCGAGGGCGCGTTCGAGTTGGGCGGCGAGGTCGAGGCGGTCGTCCAGCCAAACGCCGAGGGCGGGATGGCCCCAGCGGCGGCGGCGATCCTCTTCGGTGAGGGCGGCGCCGGCGCTGCCTTCGTCGGCGGCGGCGTCGATCATGCCGGCGGCGGCGGTGGCGTTGGTGGCGGGATCAATCAGGATGAAGGCGCCCATGCGCCGGTTCTGCTCGTAGGGGTCGAAGCTGAGCGGCAGGCGGGCCTCGATCTCGACTTGGGCGATGTCGTTGACGTTGAGGCGGGTGGCAGGGTGGTGTTCGAGGGTGTTGACGTCGACGCGGTGATCGATGTGGGCGATGCGGGCGCGGACGGCGCGGGTGGAGTGGTGCAGCCAGTAGAGGGTGCCGGGCTGGGAGGCGGTGGTGTCCATCCAGACCAGGCGGGCGCGGACGCGGCGGGCGGTGGTGAGGGCAGCGGCGTCGCTGGTGGCCGCGGGGGCGAGGATGTCGCCGCGGCCGATGTCCAATTCGCGATCGAGGGTGAGGGTGACGGCGCTGCCGGCGGAGGCGGCCTCGAGGTCGCCGTCCAGGGTGACGATGCGGTCGATGCGGGCCTCAAGCTTTTTGTCGGCGGTGCCGGCGTTGAAGATGCGCACCGGGTCGCCGCGGCGGGCGGTGCCACTGACCACTTCGCCGGCGAAGCCCCGGAAGAACTCGCCGCGGTCGGCAGAGCTCGCACTGCGCAGCACCAACTGCACCGGAAAGCGGAACGGGGCCGCGGCGGCGCTGGCGGCGGCGAGCGGCGCCGTCTCCAGGTACTCGAGCAGGGGCGGGCCTTGGAACCAGGGCATGGAGTCGCTGCGGCTGACGACGTTGTCGCCGGCCAGCGCGCTCACTGGCAGGGCGTAGACGCGGGGCCAGCCCAGGCGGGCGGCGAAGGCGCGGAAGTCGGCGGCGATGGCCTCGAAGACATCCTGGCGGTAGTCCATGAGGTCCATTTTGTTGACGGCGGCGATGAGGCAGGGGATGCCAAGCAGGCGGGCGATGTGGGCGTGGCGGCGGGATTGGGTGAGCACGCCTTTGCTGGCGTCGAGCAGCACGATGGCGGCGTCGGCGGTGGAAGCGCCGGTGGCCATGTTGCGGGTGTACTGCTCGTGGCCGGGCGTGTCGGCGATGATGAAGGAGCGGCGGGGGGTGGAGAAGTAGCGGTAGGCGACATCGATGGTGATGCCCTGCTCGCGTTCGGCGCGCAGGCCATCGGTGAGCAGCGCCAAGTCCAGCCCGCCGGTCCCCTGCGCGGCGGCGCCGCCGGGACGGCGGCGCACCGACTCGATCTGGTCCTCGTAGATGGATTTGCTGTCGTGGAGAAGACGGCCGATGAGGGTGGATTTGCCGTCGTCAACGCTGCCGCAGGTGGTGAAGCGGAGCAGGCCGAGAGCGGTGGGCGTGAGTAGGTCGGTGGCGGCCATGAGTTTAGAAGTACCCCTCGCGCTTTTTGATCTCCATCGAGCCTTCCTCGTCGTGGTCGATGACGCGGTTCTCGCGTTCCGAGCGCCGGAAGGTAGCCATTTCGCGGACGATGTCCGAGACCGTGGTGGCATTGGAGCGGATGGCCCCGGTGCAGGGGGCGCAACCGAGCGAGCGCATGCGGCACTGCACCTTGATGAGGGTCTCGCCGGGCTGCGGATCCACGCCCTTTTCCTCCGGCAGCAACAACGATTTGCCGCGCTGGATGACCTCCCGTTCCTGGGCGAGATAGAGGGGCACGATGGGGAGTCTTTCGCGTTCGATGTAGCGCCAGATGTCGAGCTCGCTCCAGTTGGAGAGGGGGAAGATGCGCAGGCTCTCGCCGTCGTGGTGGCGGGGGTTGTAGAGGTTCCAGAGCTCGGGGCGCTGGTTCTTCGGATCCCATTGCCCGGCGGTGTCGCGGAAGGAGTAGATGCGCTCCTTGGCGCGGGATTTCTCCTCGTCGCGGCGGGCGCCGCCGAAGGCTGCGTCGAAGCCGTTCTCGGCCAGGGCATCGAGCAGTGCCTGCGTCTTGAGCAATCCGCAGCAGCGCTTGGTGCCGATCTTGGAGGGGTGGGCGCCGTCGCGCTTGGCGGCCCAGTTGGTGTGGACGATGAGTTGGGCGCCCACGCGCCGGGCTTGCTCGTCGCGGAAGGTGATCATCTCCTCGAACTTGTAGCCGGTGTCGATGTGCATCAGGGGGAAGGGAATCGGGCCGGGATAAAACGCCTTCTCCGCCAGGCGCAGCATGACCGTCGAGTCCTTGCCCACTGAGTACAACATCACTGGCCGGGCGACCGTCGCCACCGTTTCGCGCAGGATGTAGATGCTCTCGGCTTCGAGCATGCGCAGATGGGCGCCGGAGTCCGCCGCCCCCGCCGCCGCCGATTCCATGACCGTACTGGTTGCCATCTTTCGCTCTCTTCTCAATAAAAAACCCGCCGCCGGTGCTAGGCCGGCGGCGGGTGGGAATCTGTGTAGCTTGGTTGAGCCGCTAACCCAGATCACACCCCTCCGCCGACTGACAACACGCACAAGCGCGACAGCGGCAGGAGACAGGCATGAGAGGATTCAGGCTCATGAACGCCTTTAGTATAGGGCGGAACAAGGGCGCAAAGCAACCACCGCTGCCGCCGCCGCGCCTAAGGTAGAATGGGCGCAGTTATGGGGCATCCGCTGGAAACCCGGGCACGGCATCTGCTGGAGCGGGCCGGAGTGGACATTCACGGGCGCCGGCCCTGGGACATCACTGTCCGCAACCCCAAATTTTACGGACGCGTGCTGCGGGATGGTTCGCTGGGGTTGGGCGAATCCTATATGGACGGATGGTGGGAGTGTGCGCACCTGGACCAGTTTTTCGACCGGGTCATGAGCGCGGGGCTGGACCGGGTAGCGGCGCGGAGCTGGGCGGCGGCCGGGTTGTGGCTGCGGGCCACGCTGTTCAACCGCCAGAGCCGGAAGCGGTCGAGTGCGGTGGCGCGGCGGCATTACGATGCCGGCAACGATATCTTCGAGGCGATGCTGGGGCGGCGGATGGTTTACACCACCGGCTACTGGCGCGCGGCCGCCACGCTGGATGCCGCCGAGGAGGCGAAACTCGATTGGGTCTGCCGCAAGCTGGAGTTGGCGCCCGGCATGCGCGTGCTGGATATTGGTTGCGGCTGGGGAAGCTTTGCCCAGTTCGCCGCCGAGAAGTACGGGGCGCAGGTGTATGGCATCACGCTGTCGCAGGAGCAGCGGGCACTCGGTGAGCAGCGCTGCGCCGGGTTACCGGTCGAGCTCAAGCTGCAGGATTACCGCGAGGTCCAGGCGAACGCACGGTTTGACCGGGTGGTGTCGCTGGGCATGTTCGAGCACGTGGGGTACAAGAACTACCGCGCGTTTTTCGAAGTCGCGCGCCGGGTGCTCCGGCCCGATGGGCGGATGTACCTCTCAACGATTGGCTCGAACCGCACCGTCCATGCCACCGACCCCTGGATCGAGAAGTACATCTTCCCCAACTCGCACCTACCCTCGATCCAGCAGCTCGGCACCGCGATGGAGGACCACTTCCTGCCGCTGGAGTGGCGCGACTGGGGCCCGGATTACGACCGCACGCTGATGGCCTGGCACGCGAACTTTGCCGGACGCTGGGAGGAGTGGCAGCGGAAGTACGGTCTGGCCTTTTGCCGCATGTGGCAGTACTACCTGCTGGCCTCGGCCGCCGGCTTCCGCGCGCGGCGGATGCAGGTGTGGCAGTTGGTGCTGGACCCGGTGGCGTGAGTGAGACGCCCGACGCGGGCCCGGAAAGGGCGTGCCGGTTGCGGGTGCGGCAATGAGTGCTGCCCGGCCCAGTGCGGCTTCTTCCGGGTGTAGAACCGCCGCGCCCATCCATGACCTACGCTGCGGTTACGACTTCGGCCCCTGCATCAGCGCAAAGTGGCCGCCCTGGTCATCCTGCGCCTGCAGAATGCGCGAGCCCCCGGGTACATCCATGGGAGGCAGAAGCACTGTACCGCCGGCCTCGATCACACGTTTCTGTGCGGCTTCGATATCGCCGACCGTGATGTAGTACTGCCAGTGCGGCGGAATACCTTCGGGCATACCCGGGCCCTTGCGAGCCATCATTCCTCCGGTATAGCTGGGCTTGTCGGTCCGGAACGTTTGGTAGGTGCCCATGGTTCCCATGTCATGCGCATAATCCTTTTCCCAGCCGTAGTGCCCGGAGTAATAATCGAAGGCTCGGGCTGGATCATCGGTGAGCAGCTCATGCCAGCCCACGTTGCCCACCGCCATCTGATCGAGACGCGGCGGAGTGTCGTTTCGCTCCGGTTCAAAGAGCAGGTACTTCGCCTTTTGCGGGTCGAGCACAACGGCGAAACGTCCCACGCCGGGGATGTTCTGCGCGGGCTGGATCACGGCGCCGCCATCGGCGGTCACAGCTTTCAATTCTTTATCAAGCTTCGCTGTGTGGATGTGCCCCACCCACTCGGAAGGCATCCCGGGCACACCAGCTTCCGCCCACGACATGATGCCGCCGACGTCCTTGCCGTCTTTTCCGAAAATCATGTAGCGGATACCGGGCATGCCGGCGTCCTTGATGTCCCATTCGGCCACCTTCTTGTAGAAAGTGGCGGCCTTGTCGACGTCATGGGTCATGAGTTCATACCAGATAAAACCGTCCGCCATATCGCACCTCCCGTTTGGAGAGCAGCCCTCGCCTTGGCTGCGCGCCGTTCAAGAATCACAGCTTCAGTCTACCGCGCGGGGGCGCTGGCGACATCGTCACGCCGGACGCCGGGAAGTCGGACGCCCGATTCAGTTGGACGAAGCCCGGGTACGGCGGTTGACCCTGGCGCTGGTACTGCTGCAACTGCCGACTAGTTGTGGTCGTGGCGAGAGGGCCTGCTTCGCCAAGGCTACGCAGGGCGGCCGGCTGGGGTGGGGGCGTCGTTCGAATCGTTATTTGGCGCGGAGGTACTGGTTGGGCCAGGGGGCGGGGTGGCATAGCCGGCCGGCCGCGGCGAGGGGCCAGTAGGGGTGGCGGAGCATTTCGCGGGCGAGGACGACGAGGTCGGCTTGGCCGGTGCGGATGATGTGGTCGGCTTGCTCGGGTGAGGTGATCATGCCGACGGCGGCGGTGAGGATCGAGGTGTCGCGGCGGATGCGTTCGGCGAAGGGGGTTTGGTAGCCGGGGCCGACGGGGACTTGGGCGGTTGCAACGTTGCCGCCGGAGCTGCAATCGATCACGTCCACGCCCAAAGGCCCTAGACGGCGGGCGAGGGCGACGGAGTCGTCAATCGTCCAGCCACCTTCTGTCCAGTCCGATGCGGAGATGCGGACCCAGAGGGGGAGCTCGCTATCCCAAATGGCGCGCACCGCCTCGACGACCTCGCAGAGCAGGCGGCAACGGTTGTCGAGGCTGCCTCCATATTGGTCGGTGCGGTGGTTGCTGACGGGTGACAGGAACTGGTGGATGAGGTAGCCGTGGGCGGCGTGCAGCTCGAGGATTTGGAATCCGGCTTGGCGGGCGCGGCGGGCGGCGGCGGTGAAGGCGTCGATGACGCCGCGGATTTCGGCGAGTGAGAGCGCGTGCGGGATCTGGTGATCGCTGCTGTAGGCGATGGGGCTGGGGGCGACGATGGGCCAGCGTTCGGCTTCAGGAAGTGGTTTGCCACCCGGTGTTCCTATCCAGGGCGCGGCGGTGGCGGCCTTGCGGCCGGCGTGGGCGAGCTGGATGCCGGCGAGGGCGCCGTGGGCGCGGATGAAGCTCGTGATGCGGGCGAGCGGGGGGATGTGGTCGTCGCTCCAGAGGCCGAGGTCGCCGGGGCTGATGCGGCCTTCTTGGGTGATGGCGGTGGCTTCGGTGAAGACCACGGCGGCGCCGCCCACGGCGCGGCTGCCGAGATGCACGAAATGCCAATCGGTGGCGAAGCCGCCGGGGGAGGAGTACTGGCACATCGGCGAAACGACGATGCGGTTGCGCAGCTCGAGGCTGCGCAGCGTGAGCGGCGTGAACAGGTGGGTACTTTCGATCGCGGGCATAGTTCTATTCTCCCGCGGCCGCTTGCAGGTCGCCGCCGGGCTGAACGTAGTAGCGGCGCGTGCGCGGCAGACGGCCCGCGAACCCCAGGGCGAAGACGATGGCGCTGACCGCTAGGAATGTGCCCAGACGCTGGGCGGCGGAGGCGTGCGGGGTGAGGCGCCAGACGGCCCAGCCCGCGAGCTGGGAGAGGATCGCCGTCCAAACGCCGACGTAGAACCAGGCGCGCTCGGCCCCCTCGCCGTAGATGGTGCGGTGGGTGCGGGGCAGGCGGTCGGCGGCGGCCACGACCACGACGGCGAGGGCGCAGAGGTCGTAAGGCCATCCATAGAGGCGTTCCAGGATCCAGGGGCCGCCGGCGGTGGCGTAGGCGAGGCCCAGGACGTTGAGCGTCCAGGGCACGACGATCGCAATCCAGGCGGCGGTGTAGCAGGCGACGCGGTAGCCGAGGTTGGGCCAGGTCAGGCCGTAATGGGTGATGTAGGGACGGGGCTCGGCGCCGGGGAGCCGTCCGCGGGCGCCGCGCCAGATGCAGACGGCGGCGACCAGCGCCAGCCAGATCGCATGGCGGCGATTGAAGCCGTGGTAGTAGAGCTCGGCGGTGAGCCCGCCCGGCAGGGTGAAAAAGACCCAAATCCAAATGGGGACGTGCAGGACGCGGTAGTAACCCTTGTTGTGTTGGCGGTGCACGGCCGGTTGCATGGTGACGATCATTTTAACGCGGGCACCCGGCTTCGCCGCCCGCTCACCCGCCGGCGCGTCGCGGGGGCCCCTTCGCCCCGCTCGTGCGCCGGCGGGGGGGCCGGCTCCTTCGCCGCCCGCTTGGCCGCCGGCGCGTCGCGGGGGCCCCTTCGCCCCGCTCGTGCGCCGGCGGTATCTGGCATGGCGCCGAGCCACCAGCAGGTGACGGCGCTGATCGCCTATATCCAATCGTTGGGGTTCAAGATGGCGGACGCTCGCATGGCCCGGCAGCGGTGCTGGAAAGCGCAACTCCTCGCCGCCTACCTCGCTGCTCATGTCCCGCCGGAGTGGATGGCGATGCCGAACCCGTATCCGCCGACCGAGCCGTCGCTGGCTCGAGTGAACGGGGCGAGGTGGGCGCCGTTGCGTCCGCGCGGCGGTGGGGCGGCGGAGCTGAACGCAGGGCGGTTGCAACAAGCGGCGGGTAGCGGGCATCGGGGTTAAAGAAACTATCAGAGGCCGCAGCGATGACGGAAGCCAGGATGCCAGACAACCCTGCCAGTACCTCGACCAGCACCATCGACATGCTGCGCGAGTTGATGCAGGAGATCGCCGGCTACGTCCGGGACCTGATGCGGATGTTCCTCATCGAGGTGGGGGAGAAGTCCCGCTCGATGCGGTATTTGGCCGCGATGGGCGGCGCGGCGGCGCTGTTGGGGTTGTTCAGCTTCGCGTTTTTGAGCGGAGCGCTGATCGGGGCGATCGCGTACGGGCTGGACAGTTGGCGCTGGGCGTTGCTCATCGTGGGCGTGGGGTATGGAGTGATCGCACTGCTGCTGCTCGTCACTCTGGCCCATGCGCTGCAGGGAGGGCTGCTCAGCTTTGAGCACACCAAGCGGCATCTGCGCGCCGATGCGGAGTGGGTGAAGCACAAGCTGGCGTCGTAGGTGGCGGCTTTAACGCTGCTGTCCGCCAAGGGCGTGGAGGCGGCGCACGATCTCGTCGGCTCCGGCTTGGACTTCCTCGTCGCGGAGGGTGCGGCCGTCAAGCTGGAAACGGGCGCGGACGAGGAGGCTGTAGCGTCCCGCACCGACGTGCTCACCGCGAAAGATTTCGGCAGGCGCGATTTTGGTCAGTGCCGGAATCGCGGGAGCTTGGCCGATGGCGGCTTGCACGTCGGCCCAAGTGACGGTGTCGGCGAAGATGAAGGAGAAATCGCGTTCGCTGGCCGGAAACCGGGAGGGTGGGCGGTAGCGAATTGTCCGTGTGCCCAGGGGATACAGGCGCTGAAGCTGGATTTCGGCGACCCAGGTTTCCGGCGGCAGCTTCCACGCCGCGGCCGTCTCAGGGTGGAGCTGACCAAAGAACGCAAACGGCGCACACACCGCGCTCCGGCCTGGGTGCAGGAACGGTAACGCGGAGGGCTTGAACTCCAGCCTGGGCGCGGCGATCAGGTCGAATAAATCCAGCACTGCCTCGACCTCGCCTTTGAAGGCGGCAAAATCGATCTCGGCGGCGCTGGCGCCCAGGCTGAGCACGGCGCTCTCCCGCGGTGCATCCGCCTCGAGCTGGTAGAGTTTGCCGATCTCGAAGAGCTTGGGCGAGACAGCTTGGTGGTTGAGGTTGTTCCTCAACAAGTGCAGCATCGGCGGCAGGCTCGATGTGCGCAGGATGGCCGCCTCCTCGCTGAGCGGGTTCAGGACCTGCACGGGAACGGCGCCTGGGGCAAAGGCGCGGCACTCGCCGGCGTCGGCGAAGCTGATGGTAACGGCTTCGGCGAAACCGCGGCCACGCAACTGCTGGCGGATGCGATCGCGCAGTGCAGCTTCGGGGAGTGGCTGGGCCGCGCCTTGGAAGGCAGGGAGGCGTGCCGGGAAGTTGGCGTAGCCGTGCAGGCGGGCAATCTCCTCGACGAGATCGATTTCGCGGCTGAGGTCGGGGCGCCAGGAGGGGGCCCGCCAAGTGTTGGCGTTCGCGCCGGGCGTGCAGCCCAAGCTGCCGAGGATGCGTGCGGACTCGTTTGAGGCGATGGCCTCGCCCAGGATGCGGTGCAGCGTGGCGGGGCGCAGGGGGATGGTGGGGGAATCCGGCAATTCGCCGCGAACGTCGGAGAGGCCGCCGGCCAGGCGGGCGCCATAGGCTTGAGCGCGTTGCGCGATGAGGCGGGCGGCGAGGGGTGGGGCTTCGGGGTCGGCGCCGCGTTCAAAGCGGTGGCTGGCGTCGGTGTGGAGGCCGTGGCGGCGGGCGGTGCGGCGCACGGTGAGCGGATCGAACCAGGCGGCTTCGAGTGCGACGCGGCGGGTGGTGGGGCCGATGGCGGTTTCCAGTCCCCCCATGACACCCGCGAGCGCCACCGGACGCTCCGCGTCGGCGATGATGAGGTCGCCGGGGTGAAGCTGGCGCTCGACCTCATCGAGCGTCACCAGGGTTTCACCTGCCTGGGCCCAGCGCACCCGGAGCAGGCCGCCGCGCAGCCGGTCGGCGTCGAAGGCGTGGGTGGGATGGCCCATCTCCCACAGGGTAAAGTTGGTGAGGTCGGCGATGTTGTTGATGGCGCGATGGCCGAGCTGGTTGAGGCGGGCGGCGATGGCGGCGGGAGAGGCGGCCACGGTGACGTCCTCGAGTACGAGCAGGCAGTAGCGTCCACAGGCCGCGGGGGCATCGATTTCGACGCGGACGCCGAGCGCGGGCCCGGTTGGCAGTCCCGGAGCCTCGATTGCATGATCGATCGGCGCCAGCGGCGCGCCGGTAATGGCGGCGATCTCGCGCGCCACGCCATAGTGGCTGAGGCAGTCGGGACGGTTGCTGGTGAGTTCGAGCTCAAACAGCCAATCGCCGTCGCCACGGACGGTGCGTTCGACGGCGCAGCCGGCGAGGGAGAGGGCTTCGGCCAGCGCCGGCGGCTCCAGCGTGATGGGCACGAATTGCCGCAGCCATTGCAGGGAGACTTTCATTGTTGGGTCGGGGAGCGGGTCACCGGAACTGCTCCAGAAAGCGGATGTCGCCGGAGTAGAAGCGCTGGATATCGTCCACCTCGTACCGGATCATGGCCAGGCGCTCGACGCCCATGCCGAAGGCGAAGCCGGTGACGGCTTCGGGGTCAAAGCCGACGAAGCCGAACACGGCTGGGTCGACCATGCCGCAGCCCAGGACCTCGATCCAGCCGCTGTGCTTGCAGGTGCGGCAGCCGGCGCCGTCGCAGAAGATGCAACTGACGTCGAGTTCGGCGCTGGGCTCGGTGAACTGGAAGTACGATGGGCGCAGGCGGGTGCGGACGGCGGAGCCGAAGAACTGGCGGGCGAAGTGATCGAGCGTGCCGCGCAGGTCGCCGAAGTGCAGGTTGGAATCGACCGCCAAGCCCTCGATTTGATGGAAGTTGGGCGAGTGGGTGGCGTCGGGGGCATCGCGGCGGTAGACTTTGCCGGGCACAAGGACGCGCAGCGGCGGCGCTTGCCGCTCCATGGTGCGGATCTGCACCGGCGAGGTGTGGGTGCGCAGCAGGAGGTTGCCGCCGAGATAGAGGGTGTCCTGCTCCTCGCGCGCGGGGTGGCCTTCAGGGATGTTGAGCGCTTCGAAGTTGTAGTAGGTGGTCTCGATTTCGGGACCGTCGGCGACGGTGTAGCCGAGGCGGAGGAAGATATCGACGATCTCGTCGCGCACGCGCAGCACCGGATGCCGGCCGGCGGCGCCGGTGGGCAGGCCGGGCAGGGTGACATCGACGCGCTCGCTGGCCAGTCTGGCGGCGACGGCGGCAGCGGTTTGGCGCTGTTCGAGCGCGTCGAAGTGGGCCTCGGCGGCGCGTTTGAGCTGATTGAGGAACGCCCCTACTGATTTTTTCCACTCCCGCGGAGCGGGTTTGAGCCAGTTGTCGTTGAGCAGCGTCAGCAGGCCAAGCTTGCGCCCCAACCAGACTTCGCGGCTTGACGCGGCCAAGGCCTGCAGAAAGACCTGGCCGATGGCTGGATCCGCGTACAGGTCGGCGCCCGCTGGGAGGCGGACTGCGACGGCGCTCCAGGGCTGGGAGGCGAGTTGGACGGCGGCGGCTAGCGCAGCCTCTGGCGCCGGGTTCACGCCGAGACCGGCAGCGCGGCCTTGGCCTGGGCGTCTTTCGCCTGCTCGACCAACTGGGCGAAGCCGGCCGGATCCTGGACGGCGATATCGGCGAGTACCTTGCGATCGAGCGCGACGCCCGCCAGCGTCAAACCATGAATGAACTGGCTATAGGTGACGCCGTTGAGGCGCGCCGCGGCGCTGATGCGGATAATCCACAGCTCGCGGAACTGGCGTTTGCGCTGCTTGCGTCCGCTGTAGGCGAACTTGAGGGCGCGCTGGCTGGCTTCCTTGGCGGAGCGGTAGAGCTTGCTTTTGGTGAGGAAAAAGCCCTTGGTGAGGCCAAGGATTTTTTTGCGCTTGTCGTTGCGCTTGGAACCACGTTTGACGCGGGGCATTGGTTGTCCTTTCGTTCTGACAAAACGCCGGCTTGGCAGGATGAGCCAAGTGCGGCGGTGAGCTCACCCCGGCGGGCCGAAACCCAGCCGAGGGCCCAAGGGGACCCCTAGTAGGGGATCATGCGGCCGACGCGGCGCTGATCGGCAGGGCTGATCAGCGTATCCTGGTCGAGCTTGCGTTTACGCTTGCGGGATTTGGTGGTCAGAATGTGGCGGGAGCCGGAGTGGCCGCGGACGATCTTGCCGGTCCCGGTCTTATGGAAGCGCTTGGCGGCGCCACGATGGCTTTTGAGTTTCGGCATGTTACTGGACCCGATAATTTCTAGGTTGCTGCTAGCTGACGGAAGTCTTGCGCGCGACGACAGCCTTGGCATCGACGGCAGTTTTCTTGGGGGCGAGAATGGCGGTGAGCGCGTTGCCCTCCATGCGCGGCCGGAACTCGATCTGCGCTTGGGACTCCATCTCCTTCAAGAGCTTGTTCAGCAACTGGAAGCCCCGCTCCTTGTGCGTGATCTCGCGGCCGCGGAACTGGACCACCGCCTTGACTTTGTCGCCATCCTCGAGAAAACGCAGGGCATTGTTTTTCTTGAACTCGTAATCGTGGTCGTCAGTGTTGGGCCGGAACTTGACCTCTTTAATGACGATGTTCTTCTGATTTTTCCGCGCTTCCCGGGCCTTTTTCTCCATCTGGTACTGGTATTTGCCGAAATCCATGATGCGGCAAACCGGGGGCTCGGCACTGGGAGCCACCTCGACCAGATCCAGCGTACGCTGGCGCGCCAAAGTCAGCGCTTCTTGTGGGGTTAGAATCCCCAGTTGGGTGCCCATCTCATCGATGACGCGCACTTCACGGGCACGGATACGTTCGTTGATGCGGGTGCGCGGTTCCGGAATGCGACGCGGGCGATAGTCTCGGATAGGGTTCTCCTGAACGTCTGGATGAAGCTGACTCCAGGTCAGTATAGCATTCATTCTATTTAGCGCGGGCACCCGGCTGACGCCGCCCGCTTGCCCTCCGGCGCGTCGCGGGGGCCCCTGCGCCCCGCTCGTGCGCCGGAGGCGCGCCGGAGACAGGGGCGCGGGTGTCTTCGGTGACGCCGCCCGCTTGGCCTCCGGCGCGTCGCGGGGCCTGCGCCCCGCTCGTGCGCCGGAGGCGCGCTGGAGAGAGGGGCGCGGGTGTCTGGCTGGCGCCGCCGGGGTGCACTATGCCCTGCTCGCGCGCGCAGGCATGGGCGCGGGCTTGCTCTGGGGCGGGGGAAAATGCCTACCCGTGGGGGCAAGAATGCGTCCAATATATATAACGTGTCCCAAGTCTGCCCCCTAAGGAGCTAGGTTATGCCGTCGTCTCGATTTTCCGGTCTTTATCTAAGTGGCCGCGCGCTGGCGGTAATCCTGGTGGTGGTGGGCGTGTCCGGGGCGATGGCGTTTTACCGCACGCGCAGCAGCCCGGCGATGGCCTTTCAAGGTGCGGCCACCTCGAACCAAGGCCCCATTCCGGCCAGCCAAGTGGCGGCCTTGACGGGGCTGGATAAGGAACAGGAGCTGCTGGCTCAATATGTCGCGCCCGCCGTGGTGACGGTGACGGTCACCGCGCACGCGACCAGTAGTGACGAGGGCATGCCTGGCGACAACTCGGGCGACCAAGGCGGCGGCCAAGGTGGTGGTGGTGGGCAGGGGGCGTTTCCGCCCGATAATCCGCTCTCCCAGTTTTTTGGCCAATTTGGCCAGATGCCGCGCCGGCCGGAGTATGAGCAGGGCTTGGGGAGCGGCATCATCATCTCCCCCGACGGTTTCATTGTGACCAATAATCACGTGGTCGACGGGGCGACCAGCATCACCGTGGGGCTGTACGACAAGCGCACCTTTTACGATGCCAAGGTGGTGGGTACCGATCCGCTCACCGATCTGGCGGTGATCAAGATCAACGCCTCCGGACTGCCCAATCTGCCCTGGGGCGACTCGAAGGCGATCAAGCAGGGCGACAACGTTTTCGCCTTCGGCAACCCTTTCCAGTTCGAGTTCACCATGACGCGCGGGATCGTGAGCGGCAAAGGCCGGTTGGCGGGCGACCGCACCGACCTGCGCGCGCCCGGTGATTACATTCAGACCGATGCCGCCATCAACCCCGGCAACTCGGGCGGACCGCTGGTGAACACGCGAGGCGAGGTAATTGGCGTCAATGCTTTTATCTATACCTCGACGGGCAGCTTCAACGGGGAAGCCTTCGCCATCCCCAGCGAGATCGCCAAGCCGATCACGGCCACATTGATTGCCAAGGGGAAGGTGGTGCGCGGATTTTTGGGCATCACCATCGTGTCGCTGACGCCGGACATGGCGCACTTTTTCAATCTTCCGGCCACGGCCACAGGCGCGCTGGTGAGTCAAGTCTCGCCCGGGGAGGCGGGCGCCAAGGGGGGGCTCCAGCACGGCGACCTGATCACGAGCTTTAACGGGCAGCCGGTCGCCGATCCCACCGGGTTGCAGCTTGCAACCGGAGCGGTGGCGCCGGGCACCACGGTGAAGCTGGGCATCATGCGCGACGGCAAGCCGATGACGCTATCGGTTACGTTGGGCCTTGCCCCGCAGGATCAGACCCAGACCGCCAGCCGTTCCCACGCGAACGCCCCCGGCGCCGGCGTGCGGCTGGGGCTGGATGCGGACGACCTGACGCCGACGACGCGGCGCCAGTTCCAGATCCCCGACAACATCCAGGGAGCGCTCATTCGCACCGTGACGCCCGGTGGGCCCGCCTACAACGCCACCCTGCAGCCGGGCATGGTGATTACCGAGGTAAACCGCGTCCCCGTGCCCAGCGCCGAAGCGCTGACCACGGAGTTGCAAAAGCTTCCGCCCAATCAGGATGTACTGCTGCGCGTGGTGACCGGTGGCGGCGCCGGTGGAGCGGTCTATATGGTCGTGCATCCGGCGGCTTCAAGCAGCAACAGCCAGTAGCGGCTGCGGTAACGCCCGTCCGGCGACCAGCGGGAGCCGCCAGCCCTCTTATGGCCTCCCGCGGGCCCCCAGCGCCGCAGGGCGCTGGGGAATGGCTGCCGCGCCCAGCGGGGTGTGCTAAAGTAATGGCTTCCAATCGAAACGCACAGAACAGAGGAGATCCGCCCCTAGATGGCGACTACACCTGAAGCCAAGACTACGATCGTCGGCACCTACCGCATCCACAACTCCGACACCGGTTCCCCGGAAGTCCAGGTGGCGCTGCTGACCGACCGCATCACCTACCTCACCGAACATTTCAAGACCCACGCCAAGGATCACCACTCCCGCCGCGGCCTGTTGCTGCTGGTGGGCAAGCGCCGCCGCCTGCTCGATTACCTGAAGCGCGAGCATCCGGAGCGGTACCGGGTGCTGATCCAGAAGCTGGGCCTGCGCAAGTAGGCGCGCCCCTCCGCTCCAGCTCCGCTGGCGATCGGCCGCGGCCGCGCGGGCGCGAATGAACCATTTCCATTGAAGAAGAAGAAGAGAGAAGGATATTATGCCGTCCACCGTTCGCGTTGATTTAGCTGGAGGGAAGACCCTCACATTGGAGACCGGCAAGATCGCCCGCCAAGCCGGTGGCGCCGTGGTTGTGCGTTTGGGCGACACCATGGTGCTGGTCACCGCGACTTCGGCGCATACGCCGCGCGAGGGCATCGACTTTTTCCCGCTCACGGTGGATTACCGCGAGTACACCTATGCCTCGGGCCGCTTTCCTGGCGGCTACATCAAGCGCGAAGGACGTCCCACGGAAAAAGAGGTGCTCACCAGCCGGCAGATCGACCGGCCCATCCGGCCGCTGTTCGCCAAGGGGTTCCGGAACGAGACGCAGGTGATCGCGCTGGTGCAGTCGGCGGACCAGGAAAACGATCCTGACGTGCTGGCGCTGGCGGGCGCGGGCGCGGCCTTGCACATCTCCGACATTCCGTTCCCGCAGGCGTTGGCGGCGGTGCGCGTGGGCTACGTGGCGGGCGCCTATGTCTGCAATCCGACCTACGCGGAGATGCGGACCAGCCAACTCAACATCACGGTGGCGGGCACGGCTGATGGCATCTCGATGGTCGAGGCCGGCGCCCAGGTGGTGTCGGAAGAGGTGGTGGTGGGGGCGATCGAGTTCGCCCACGAGCAGATCAAGAAGATCGTGGCCGGCATCGAGCGGCTCCGCAAGGAAGCGGGAGCGCCGAAGCGGGAAGTCGTCGCGCCGGTGACGGACGAGGCGTTCCTGGGCCAGTTGTTCACGCAGTATGGCGCGCGGTTGACGGATGCGCTGAACACCGGGGCGCACCCCAAGGCGGAGAGCACCAAGCTGGCGGGCGCGATCGAGGTGGAGGCGTTGGCCGCGGTCCCCGCCGACCAAGCCGAGCTGAAGAGCAAGACCAAGAAGTACTTCGAGATCATGCGGGAGCGCATTTTCCGCGAGGCGCTGCTGGAGAAACGGCAACGTCCCGACGGCCGCGCCTTCGACCAAATCCGGAAGATTTCGAGCGAGGTGGCGGTGCTGCCGCGCACGCACGGTTCGGCGCTGTTCACGCGCGGCGAGACGCAGGCGCTGGTGACGGTGACGCTGGGCACCAAGGAAGACCAGCAGCGCATTGAAACCATCGAGGGCGAAGGCTTCAAGCGTTTCATGTTGAACTACAACTTCCCGCCGTTTTCGGTGGGCGAGGTGGGGTTCATGCGCGGGCCGGGACGGCGTGAGATCGGCCACGGCGCGCTGGCGGAACGGGCGCAGATTTCGCAGCTCCCGCCCGACGGCACCTTCAACTACACCATCCGCGTGGTGAGCGACATCCTGGAGTCGAACGGCTCCTCGTCGATGGCTTCGGTGTGCGGCGCCACGCTGGCGCTGGCCGATGCCGGCGTGCCCATGCTGGCCCCGGTGGCCGGCATTGCCATGGGGCTGGTGAAGGAGGGCGAGAAGTACGCCATCCTGACCGACATTGCTGGGGCCGAGGACCACTACGGCGACATGGACTTCAAGGTGGCAGGCACGCGCGAGGGCATCACTGCGCTGCAGATGGACATCAAGATCGCGGGCGTGACCCCGGCACTAATGCGGGAGGCGCTGGAGCAGGCGCGGAAGGCGCGGCTGTTCCTGCTGGACAAGATGGCGGAGACGCTGCCCGCGCCGCGCACGGCGCGTTCGGTGTATGCGCCGCAGATCACGACCATCAAGATTCCGGTGGACAAGATCCGGGATTTGATTGGGCCCGGGGGCAAGATGATCCGCTCGATCGTGGAGCAGACGGGCGCCAAGATCGACGTCAGCGACGATGGGACGGTGAACATCGCCGCCGTCGACGGCAACGCCGGCGCCAAGGCGCTGCAGATGGTCAGCGACATCACCGCGACCGCCGAGATCGGCAAGACCTACCTGGGCAAGGTGGTACGGCTGGTGGATTTCGGGGCGTTTGTCGAAATCTTCCCCGGTACCGATGGCCTGTTGCACATCAGCGAGGTGGCGGAGTATCGCATCCGCGACGTGCACGATGAGCTGAAGGAAGGCGACCAGATTCTGGTGCGCTGCCTGAACATCGAGGGCAACAAGGTCAAGCTGAGCCGCAAGGCGATCTTGAAGGAGCAGCGGGAGAAGTTGGGTTTACCGCTGCCGCCGCCCCCACCGGGATCGGAAGCCGATAATGGCGAGGGGAGCTACGACCGTCCGCCGCGCCGCGATGACGATGAACGGCCGCGCCGGGGCGGGTTCCGCCGTGGCGGCGGCGGAGATCGGCACCGCTGAGCGGCCTCCGCTCGACGCTCTAATTTAGGGTGAAGTGAAACGCGCGGCCGTTATGGCCGCGCGTTTTCCGCTGTGGTGACGGATGGGGCGGTGACGGCGTAGGGGAATCCGCCGGCGAAGTACTTGGAGCCGCCGGCCATCATGGCAGGCATGGCTTCATTGGGGGCGGTGTAGACGTTGTTGGCGTTCCACAGCATGAAGCCGCCGCCATGCTGGGCGCGCTCGGTGGCGACCTGGATCTTGACGTAGTCGGGCCCGAAGGTGGAGGTGCGCCAGCGGAAGGCCTGTAACCACGGACGAATGATCACACCCGTGTCCTGGGTAATGGCGTTGAAGCGTTCCATGCCAACCTGGATGAAGTGTTCGGGGGCATCGCCCGGATCCTTATAACCGTCGAAATCGCCGAAGAAGTGGGAGGGGTAGATCATCGGGCACATGACGTCGCAGTAGTAGGCGAGGCTGACCACGTCCTGACCGGTGGCGTTGAGGTCGACCGCGCGCGCCCAAGCCATGACCCCATAGACGTCGATGGAGATGTGGACGCCGGAGGGTTTGAGCGCCTGCTGGGCTTTGTAGAGGAAGTTGCTGATGAAGTCGGCGCGAGGCGTTTGCGGGTGGGTAGCCTGATAGGAGAATCGGGCGTCTTTCTGGTTGCCGTCGACGGGGAAGCGGATGTAATCGAACTGGATCTCGTCAACGCCGCCGGCGGCGGCGGCTAGGGCGAGCTGGATGTTGTAGGTCTGTACGGCGGGGAGGGAGGGATCGGTCCAAGCGGGCTTGCCGTTTTCCAGCCAGACGCCGCCGGTGGAACGGGAGCGGACGGCGAGTTCGGGGTGGTCGTGCACGAGGCGCTGATCCTTGAAAACGGCGATGCGGGCGATGGCGTAGAGGCCGTTGCGGTGCAACCAGGTCACCCATTCGGGTAAGTCCTTGATGTCGGGGTGCTTGAGATGGCTGGCGAGCGGGAGGTTGGCGTTGAAGCTGACCGGGCCATCGGCATCTTTGACGTCGAAGACGACGGCGTTGCCCCCCTCAGCGCGCCAAGTAGTGGCAATTTGGCGGCCGTGGGGGCTGCCGGCCATCAGGCCGGTGAAATAGATGGCGCGGATCTCAAGGTTGCGCGGGGTGGGGTGACGGGCGCCGGGAGCCTGGGCAAAAAGACCGGTCAAGGACAAGGTGGCGGCGCAGGAAACCGCCGCCCAAAGGCGGAAACAGCGTGATCCGATCATAAAAGGCCAAAGGGGGAGGAACTCACCTGATCGTAGCATGTGAGGCGCAAGCCCCGGAGAAAATGGCGTGCGCTGGTAACCGGTAAGTACTGGAAAACGCAGTGCGCCCTGGGAATGGGAGCGGGGTGCCGGGACAACCCTAATCCGGCGGGTGTCCATCCTACAACGTGGTGGGGAATGTACCACCACGGGGCAGTGGAGGGGCGGACCATGGCGTTCGTGCGAAAAAAGGGGAAATCGTTCTACTTGGTGCATAACGTGCGGGAGAACGGGCATGTGCGCCAGGTGCATTTGGCGTGCTTGGGGAACCGGCCGCGGTTGAGCGACGAGATCTTGGAGCAGGTGCGGCAGGCGCATCCGCAGTTGCAGATCGACTGGGAGGCGGTACGGGCGCGGGCGGCGGAGACGTTTACGTCACCGTTTGCCGAACCGGACGGGGCGCTGTTGCTGCTGCGGGCGATGAGGACGCTGCGGCAGGACCTGGAGGAGCTGGATTTGGAATCGGTGCGGCGGCAATGGCGGGAGCGGGCGCCGGAGGAAGCGGAGGCGCGGGTCGAGGAGTTGCTGGCGGGGATGGAGGCGCTGCGGACGCAGTTGGAGGCGAAGCTCCGGCGCCCGCCGGCGTCGGGGAAGGCGGGCGGGGAGACGCTCCACTCTGAAACACCGCAGCGGGACGCGGGGGATTGATTCTATTCGGGTCGCGGCCCGGGCCGCGATCGCGCCCAAGTCGCCGCCGTCGCCCAGTCTGGCATCTGAAAAACTAGAGCGCACGACGATGAAGACGGGCTGCCCGGAAGTACTCGATCCCTCCCTGCGTTGCGACGATGTCTGCCAGTTCGAGGCGGCATTGCGGCGCAAAATCGTTGGTCAGGATGGGGCGTTGGGGTGCATCGTCGATCTGTACCAAACGTTTCTCGCCGGTCTGCATCCGCCGGGGCGGCCGATCGCCAACCTGCTGTTGTTGGGTCCGACTGGATCGGGGAAAACGCGGCTGGTGGAGGCGGTGGCGGAGACGCTGTTTGGGGATGCGCGGGCGGTCATCAAGATCGATTGCGCCGAGTTCCAGCACAGCCACGAGATTGCCAAACTGATCGGCTCTCCCCCGGGGTATTTGGGACACCGGGAGACGCATCCGCTGTTGACGCAGGAAGCGCTGGGGCAGTGGCACACCGATCGGCTGCGGTTATCGCTGCTGCTGTTTGACGAGATCGAAAAGGCCTCCGACGCCTTGTGGCAGCTGTTGCTGGGGATTTTGGACAAAGCCACGCTCACGCTGGGGGACAATCGCCGGGTCGATTTTTCCCAGACCATCATCTTCATGACCAGCAACCTGGGGGCCACGGAGATGGACACGCTGACGCTGGGCGCAACCGGGTTTGTGCATCCCTCGGTGCGGCTGGATGAGCGGCTGGACGCAAAGGTCGACCGGGTGGCGGTGGCGGCGGCGCGGCACAAGTTCTCCCCGGAGTTCATGAACCGGATCGACCGCACGGTGGTGTTTCACACGCTGCGGCCCGAGGAGATCAATGCCATATTGGACATCGAGCTGGGGATGGTGCAGCAGCGGATTCTGTCCTCCACCGGCGGGCACCCATTTCTATTCAACTGCACGCGCGATGCGAAAACCTGGCTGACGCGGGAAGGCTACAATCCGCGCTACGGAGCGCGGCACCTGAAGCGGGCGATTGAACGCCACATCGTGTTTCCACTGGCCAAGCTCATTGCCACCGGTCAGGTACGGCTGGGGGACGTCATCCGCATTGATCTCGCCGCCGATCACAACACCATGTCGTTCACCCGCGAGGCCGAAGGGCTCACCCCGATGTTCCGTCCCAATCTGCCGGTGAGCCCAGCTGCTGCGCGGGCGCCGGGGCGGGTGGCGCGGCGCTTCGATTTTCCGATGGCGGCCGAGTCCAAATAACCCCAGTGGCTCGCCACTTTTCGCAAGTGGCGAGCCGCAGCTCGCGTTTACACCGCCACCGGCTTAGGGAAGCGATGTGCGGGCGGGGCGGGTTCCTGAGCGATGGCGGGCGCCGGCCGCCCCAGAGCCGTTGCCAGCGCGATCAGGTGGTCTTGCTCCTGGACCAGAATCTCGCGGATGTGCTCACCGGTGGCGTACTCACCCAGTGCCTCGCACTGGAGCACGCGCGCCCGGTACTGGCGGATCGTTTCGGTCTCGTTCTCGAGATCAAACTCCAGCATTGCCCGTGCCTCGGTTGAGGTACGGACCGGTTGCGGTTCAGTGGCAGGCGTGCCGCCCAAGTAATCGATCTGGTTGGCCACAATCAGGGCGTGCTGCAGCTCCTCGGCGGCGTGTTTCTTCAGTTCGGCGGCAATGTTCATGAATTCGGCGCCGCGCAAAACCTGGGAGTAGATCACGTAGGAAATGATCGCCTGGTACTCGCGCGCCAAGTCCTGGTTCAGGCCGGCGACCAGTTCTTCACGGCGGGGCAGCGCGGATGTCGGCGGGGGTGCGTCGACATGGCGGGTAGGAGGATCGGCGGGATGTTGGGCGGTGGTGGACGTGAGCGGGATGGGAGAGTGGTTGGATTTCTGCATATTCAGTTTAGATGCGCGGTTGTCCCGTTCTGCTAAAATGGATTGATCCAAAAGGCGAAGGCCGACCACAGCCACATGGATCAGCTTGCAGGAGGGCTAAAAGGCGCTGATGGAGGCTGTGCTCGTACTAGAAGATGGCCGTGTGTTCCGCGGCATGGGCTATGGGGCAGTGGTGAGCGGAGCCGGGGAGGTGGTGTTCAACACCTCGATGACCGGCTACCAGGAGATCTGCACCGACCCGTCCTATGCCGGGCAAGTGGTGTGCCTCACGACCGCCCAAGTGGGCAATTACGGCACGGCGAGCGCCGATGACGAATCGGCGCGGCCTTTTATCGAAGGTCTGATCGTCCGCGAGCTCAGCCAGATCACCAGCAGTTGGCGCAGCCAGGAGCAGTACCAGAATTATCTGGAGCGGCACCGCATCCCGGTGCTGGCCGATATTGATACGCGGGCGCTGGTACGGCACCTACGGGAGCGGGGGGTCCAGCGGGGGGTGATCGGTACCCGTCCGGTGGATCAGCTGTTGGCGCGGGCGCGGACGCTGCCGAAGATGGCGGGTACGGATCTGGCGCAGGTGGTGACGACGCCAGCGGCTTACGATTCACCGTACGAACCGGCGGAAGGGCTGGCGGCACCGCTGGTAGTAGCCTACGATTTCGGCATCAAGCGCAATATTCTGCGGCAGCTGGCGGGCCACGGCTGCCGGGTGCGGGTCGTGCCGGCCAAGACCACGGCCGAGGACGTGCTGGGGCTGAAGCCGGACGGGGTGTTCCTGTCCAACGGACCCGGCGACCCGGAGCCGTGCGGCTACGCGGTGGAGACCATTCGCGGGTTGATGGGGCGGGTGCCGATCTTCGGTATTTGCCTTGGGCATCAGCTGATCAGCTTGGCGCTGGGCGGCAAGACTTACAAGCTGAAGTTCGGCCATCACGGCGGCAACCATCCGGTGCGGCACGAGACGACGGGGAAGATCGAGATCACCGCCCACAACCACAATTTCGCCGTGGATCCGGATTCGCTGCGCAGCGCTGAGGTGGATCTCACCCACTTCGATCTGAACGACGGCACGCTGGAAGGGTTGCGCCACCGGACGCTGCCGCTCTACAGCGTGCAATACCACCCCGAGGCGGCGCCGGGGCCGCACGATTCCGACTACCTGTTCGCCGATTTTGTGAAGCTGATGAGAGACGTCCGATAGCGTTTTTCCGATAGATTCCCTATGCCCCGCCGCGACGATATTCGCAAGGTCATCATTCTCGGGTCCGGTCCGATTGTCATCGGGCAGGCGTGTGAGTTCGACTACTCGGGGGCGCAGGCGTGCAAGGCGCTGCGCGCCGACGGTTTCGAGGTGGTGTTGGTGAATTCCAACCCGGCCACCATCATGACCGATCCGGAACTGGCCGACCGCACCTACATCGAGCCGCTGACGCGCGCCTACGTAGCGGAGATCCTGAAACGGGAGGCGGATCCGAAGCGGCGTCCGGGGGTGGTGGTGCTGCCCACGGTGGGCGGGCAAACGGCGCTGAACCTGGCGGTCGAGCTCGCCGATGCAGGCGATCTGGAGCGGTACGGCATTCAGCTGATCGGGGCAAATCTGGAGGCGATCAAGAAAGCCGAAGACCGGCTGTTGTTCAAGGACGCAATGCGGTCGATCGGGTTGGAAACGCCGCGCTCGCGGTTGGTCAACAACCTGAAAGACGGGCTGGAGTTCGCCACCGAGTATCCGGTCATCATCCGCCCCTCGTTCACGCTGGGCGGAACCGGCGGCGGCTTGGCGTACAACCGCGAGGAGTTCGGCGAGATGCTGGTGCGCGGGCTGGACCTGTCGCCCGTGCACGAGGTGCTGGTGGAGGAGACGGTGCTGGGGTGGAAGGAGTACGAGCTGGAGGTGATGCGCGACAACGCCGACAACGTCATCATCGTCTGCTCGATCGAAAACCTCGATCCCATGGGCGTGCACACCGGCGACTCGATCACGGTGGCGCCGGCGCAGACGCTGAGCGATCAGGAGTACCAGGCGATGCGCGACGCGTCCATCAAAGTGATTCGGGAGATCGGCGTCGAAACCGGCGGCAGCAATATTCAGTACGCGGTCAATCCCGCCGACGGACGCATGGTGGTGATCGAGATGAACCCGCGCGTGTCGCGCTCGTCGGCGCTGGCGTCCAAGGCGACCGGGTTCCCCATCGCCAAGATCGCGGCCAAGCTGGCGGTGGGATACCGGCTGGACGAAATTGCCAACGACATTACCCGCAAGACGCCGGCGTGCTTCGAGCCCACGCTGGATTACGTGGTGGTGAAGATTCCAAAGTGGCAGTTTGAGAAGTTTCCAGGCGCCGATTCCACGCTGGGCCCACAGATGAAGTCGGTGGGCGAGGTGATGGCGATCGGGCGCAGCTTCCGCGAGGCGTTGTTCAAGGGGGTGCGCTCGCTGGAGACCGGTAAGCGGCGGGGCGCGCTGGGCGTGGATCCAAAGCTGCTGACGCAGCGTTTGGTCTCGCCGCACCCCGACCGGCTGAGCTATGTGCGCTATGCCCTGGGCGAGGGGGGGATGACGGTGGAGGAGGTGCAGGAGTGGACGGGGATGGATCCCTGGTTTCTGCACCAGATCCAGGACGTCTCGCAGCTGGAGATGCGGCTGGCGGCGGCGGGCGGACTGGAAAAGATCGCGACCGCCGTCCTGCGGCAAGCCAAGCGGTGGGGGATGAGCGATGCCCGCCTGGCGGAACTCACGGGAGCGAAGGAGGACGAAGTGCGGGCGCGGCGGTACGCTGAAGGGCTGCTGCCGGTGTTCAAGCGCGTTGACACCTGCGCCGCCGAGTTCGAGTCCTACACGCCCTATCTGTACTCGTGTTACGAGGACGAGGACGAGGCCGAGCCCAGCGCGCGCAAGAAGATCGCCATCCTGGGCAGCGGGCCGAACCGCATCGGGCAGGGCATCGAGTTCGACTACTGCTGCTGCCATGCGGCGTTCGCGCTGCGCGAACGCGGCTTCGAGACCATCATGATCAACTGCAATCCGGAGACGGTGTCGACCGACTACGACACCAGCGACCGGTTGTACTTCGAGCCGCTGACGTTCGAGGATGTGAGCCGGGTGCTGGAGCACGAGCGGGTGGACGGAGTGATTGTGCAGTTTGGCGGGCAGACGCCGCTGAACCTCGCCCTGCCGCTGCAGCGCGCCGGATTCAAGGTGATCGGCACCTCCCCCGACGCCATCGATTTGGCCGAGGACCGGAAGCGATTTGGGGCACTGCTCGCCCGGTTGGGGATCGCGCAGCCTGAAAACGGCACCGCGACCACGGTGGAGGAAGCGGTGGCGGTAGCCGAGCGCATTGGCTACCCGGTGCTGGTGCGGCCCTCGTATGTGCTGGGCGGACGGGCGATGGCCATTGTGTACGATCAAGCGGCGCTACGCCAGTATATGGAACTGGCGACGGAGTACTCCAGCGACCGGCCCATCCTGATCGACCGCTTTCTCGAGGACGCGATCGAGGTGGACGTCGATGCGCTGAGCGATGGCCGGGACGTGGTGATCGGCGGGATCATGGAGCACATCGAAGAGGCTGGCATCCACTCCGGCGACAGCTCGTGTGTGTTGCCGCCCTATAGCATTCCGGCGGCGCTGGAACAGCAGATCCATGAGCATACAGTGCGGCTTTGCCACGAACTGGGGGTGGTGGGGCTGATGAACGTGCAGTACGCCATCGCGCAACATGGCGGCTCCGATGGAGATGGCGAACGGCAGGTGTACGTCATCGAGGTCAACCCGCGGGCATCGCGCACGGTGCCCTTCGTGAGCAAGGCGACGGGGGTGCCGATGGCGAAGATCGCGGCGACGGTGATGAGCGGAGCGGCGATGCTGCGCGAGTTGCTGCCCGCCGACGTGATCGAACGCCAGCGGTTGTTCACCGGCGGAGATCACTCCGACGCCCGCTTCTGCGTCAAGAGTCCGGTGTTTCCCTGGAATAAGTTCAGCGGCGCCGATCCGGTGCTGGGTCCGGAGATGCACTCGACGGGCGAGGTCATGGGGGTGGCACGGACGCGGGGCGAGGCGTTTGCCAAGGCGCAACTGGCCGCCGGGCAGGCGCTACCACGCGCGGGCACGGTGTTTTTGAAGCTGCGCGACCGGGACAAGACGCGCGGGGTGGCGCTGGCGCGGCGGCTCGTGGATTTGGGATTTGACCTGCTGGCCACGCGCGGCACGGCGCAGGCGCTGCGGGAGGCGGGGCTGCCGGTCAAGATGGTGTTCAAGGTGCAAGAGGGCCGTCCCAATTTTGTCGACCACCTGAAGGGCGGCAAGGTCACGCTCATCATCAATACGCCCGAGGGCATGCAGCAGTTTTTCGAGGAGAAGGCGATCCGGCGCACCGCGGTGCAGCGCCGCATTCCCATTCTCACCACCATTGCCGCCGCCGAGGCCGCGGGCGAGGCCATTGAGGCGCTCGCCGCCGCCGGTCCGAACGTGCACGTGCTGCAAGAGATGCACGCTCAACTCGCCAGAAGTTAAAGTTGCGCGGGCCCGTGGCCGATGCTTAACTGCGAGTGCCCGCGGTACGCAAAAACAGCGCCAGGCCCACCGCGAGGGGGTCGAGAACGGAGCGTACCCCGGACAAAATGGTGACGTGGTCGCGGCCGGGCACGGCGAGGAGGTGGGCAGCGCCGCCGGCGCGCTCCAGCGCCGAGGCCATGGCCTGCGCCTGCGCCGCGGCGCCGGGGTAGTCGTGCTCGGCGTAGGCCAGGAAAAACGGCGGCGCCTCGCCGTGTGCCCAGTGCAGCGGCGAGGCGTCCGCCCAGGTTTCCGGGTCCGAGCCGAAAACGGGCCGCAAGTAATCGCCGGCGAGGCCGGCCGGGCCGGCGGGTGCGGCGGCACGGAAGGGCTCGAGCGCATAAATGCCGCTGATGCCGATGACCCCGGCAATAGCGGCGCGCTGGATCCCGGCCTCCGGCAACCAACGCGGGTGGAGGGCGAGCAAGGCCGCCAGATGCGCTCCCGAGGAGTGGCCAGCGAGAAAGATGCCGTCGCGGCGGATGCCGCTTTCGGCGGCGTAACGCAGCACCCATTGCAGCGCCAGCGCGACGTCCGCGGCGGCCGCCGGGTAGGGGTGATCGGGCGCGAGGCGATGGTTGGGCAGGGCCACGGCGTAGCCAAAATTGCTCAACAGTTCGCCCAGCGCGCGGTATTGTTCTTTATCGCCGCCACGCCAGCCGCCACCGTGGATGAAGACGAACAAGCGTGGTTGGGGCCGGTCGGGCAAGTAGACATCAAGGGTTTGCCGCGGCGCGGTGCCGTAGCTCAAGTCTGGGAGAAACTGAACCATCAACGGCCATTATGGCGCGAATTTTGATCCTGGACGCGGAGGCTGCCTCGGCCGCGGAGCTGGCGCAAGCGCTCACGGCGCGCGGCCACCGGGTGCGGTGCTGCCAGCGGAATCACCAAGCGCTGCGCCTCAGCCGCCTGCTGGCTTTTGATCTGCTGTGGATGGCGTGGCCGTTGACGGGCATGGACGAACTGGAGTTCATGCGCCGGCTGCGCCATGTCTGCCCGCTGCTGCCGGTGGCCATCGCCTGCCATCAGGAGCCGGAGGCGCAGCTGCGGCTGCAACTCAAAGCGCGCGGAGTCACGCTGCTGGTGCGCGCCGACGGGCCGCTGCCGCTGGTGGCGGCCGCTGCCGAAGCCTGTATTCCCGGCGCCGGCTCTTAGTGGGTGCCCGGGCCCCCGACCCCCGTCCACACCGGCGCCAGCCAGGCGATGGGCTTGGCTGGATCGGCGCCGGGAGCATCGCCGCCGCCGGCGTTCCAGACGCGTACAAAATAGAATGTGCGGGTGGAGTTGTGGAGGGTTGGATTCCAGCGCACGCTGTAGGCCGGCACCGGGGGGGTGTAAGTCGCGACGACCACGCCGCCGTTGGTCACGATATCGAGCTTGGTAATTTTGTCTTTGGGGTTGGTGGAGTCGGGATCGTTGATCGCGATTAGGAATTTGAGCGTCGCGGGGCGATTGAGTGTCGAGCCCATGATGGCGCCGTTGACGGTGTAGCGGCACTGGATGTCCTGATCCAGGGAGGCGTAGGTGCGGCGGTGCTGCATGGCATCCAGGATGGCCGCTTTGGTGAGGCTGGTGGCGAGCACGAAGGTGCGGGAGGTGTCCTTGGTGATGGCGCCGGTGCCGTGGTTGTCGAGGCCGGAGACGGGCGAGACTTTCCAGCCTTTATCCAGGGCGTTGATGAAGCCCTGGTAATGGATGTTTGTGTTGGAGTTGATCACCTCGAGCATGGTGATGATGTTGGTGATCTTGGGGTCGCGGTAGTCCCAATTGTTGTACTGCTCGGGGCCGGGGTGGTTAAAGCTGGCCAGCACGGGGCCCGAGCCGTTGGGGGCGGCGGCTTCCAGCCATTGATAGAAATGGGGAAGATCGTGGCCGGGGAGGAGGGCGTTGGTGATGCTGGCGGAGTTGAAGACGTTGAGGTGGCCGGTGCCACCGGGGCCATCATTTTCCGAGTACTCGAAGCCGGCGAGGCCGACAAAGTGGGCATCGCTGGCGGCGGCCGCCGCTTTCTTGGTGATCATCCAATTGGGGTTGGACGCGGTTTGGGGGTTGAACACGGCCTCTTGGGAGTGATCGGTGACGGCGTAGAAATCGTAGCCGGCGGCTTTGGCGTCGGCGAAATGGAGGGCAGGCGGGCCCTGGAACTTCTGCCAATCGGGCTTGAGGGTGACGTTGGGGCTGGGGAACTGCCATCCATTGATGACGTAGATGGTGGGGCAGTTCTTTTTGCTCTTGACGTAGCCGGCGGACCATAGGCCCGGGGGGGCGCCGAGGGGCGTGCCAGCGTAAACCAGGATGCCGGCGCAGCCGGTGCCGGTGGCGTACTGCGCGCCGTGCGACCAAGTCAAGGTGGTGTGGGCGTGGGTGCTGCCGGCGTAGATATGGTAGGTGGGGGGCGCCGCGAGGGCGGCGGTGGTGGCGCCGGCGAGGACGAGGGTGAACGCGAGGATTCGATGAGTGCGGCGCACGGTGTCCCCTTCCGGATGATGACTGCGACAGCTTAGCAGAGTAGGGGGTCGCCCGCGGGCGCGGCCCCGGCGCCAATGGAATCGTGATGTAATCTAAAGATGAGCTTTTCCTCTCTTCCCCGCGTGAGCCGCGTGATCGTGGCCGCAGCGGTACTGCTGGGCTGCGGCAGCGGGCTGCTGGCACAGACGCCTTCGCAAACTGGGTCTAGCGCAACGCCGGCCGCCATGGGAGCGGCCGCCTCCGATCCGGTGGTGATATCGGCGGGGGGAGCGCAGTTGCACGCCAGCGAGTTTCAGGCGCTGCTGATGTCCTCGCCGGCGCAGAATCAAGCCGAGATGGAGGCCAACAAGCGCGCCGTCGCCGATGAACTGGCGAAGATGCTGGCGCTGGTCGACGCGGCGCAGCGGCAAGGACTGGATCAGGATGCGGCGTTCAAGGCCGAAATGCTGCTGACCCGCGATAATGCGCTGGCCAAGGCGCTGGTGGACAAGCTGCAGGCAGCGGCAACCCCGACGGATGCCCAGATCCAGGCCTACTATGACGCCCACACATCGGATTACGTCCAGACCAAGGTGCGGCACATCCTGGTGGGGGATGCGGAGACGCCGGGCGGCCCCAACCCGCGCACGCAGGCGGCGGCGCTGGCCAAGGTGCAGCAGCTCGAAACCCAATTGAAGAACGGGGCCGATTTCGCCGCCTTGGCGAAGACGGACTCCGATGACCCCGGATCGAAGGCGCAGGGCGGTGAGTTGGGGGTGATCGCGCCAGGACAGACCGTGCCCGAGTTCGAGACGGCGGTGAAGGCGCTGCCGGTGGGCAAGATCAGCGATCCCATCCACACCCGCTTCGGCTATCACATCGTCGAGGTCGAGTCGCGCGCTCCGCAGCCGCTGCCGCAGGTGAAGGCGCAGATTGTCGAGGCGCTGAGCACGCCGGTGGTGGAGGCCCAGATCGACAAGATCACCGCCGCCGCGCATCCGGTGATCAGCGACAGCTATTTTGGTCCCGAGCCCGCGGCTGCACCCGCGGGTTCTGCCCCGCCCGCCGCCCCGGCGGCTCCCGCCACCCCCAAACAATAATTAGGAACGGCTCCGGCGCCGCCGGGCGGCGAGGTTCTTATCCACACGGGTCTGCCAGGCGGCGCGCAGCGCGCCCGCCAGCGTGGCGGCATCGGCCGCGGCGAGGCGGAGATGCGTGCCGCCCATCCGGCCCCAGCCGCCGGGGATGGGTAGAAACAACTCCGGCATTTCGGTGACGAAGGCGGCTTGTTGCTCAGCGGTGAGCATGAGGTTGCCGTAACCTTGGCGCACCGCCGCCAGGGTGGCGAAGATATGGCCGCCGACGCGGAAGTCCTGCGCCCCCATGTGGGAGCCCTCTTCGGCTCCCGGGAGGCTCAAAGCGAGGCGCCTAAAATCCTGCGCGGTCATGGCGGCTAGAACTGGCGGAAATTGGTGAAGAAGAATAGAGCGATCACCGCCAGACCGAGGATGATGCGGTACCAGACGAAGAAGCGCAGGGTTTGAAAGCGCAAGAAGCGGATAAACAGCCCGATCGACACGATGCCTACGATCGTGGAGGCGAGCACGCCAGCGAGGAATGGGGCGTGCATGGCGGCAGGGATGCCGGTTTTATGGGCGTCCCAAGCTTTGTCGAGGACGGCGCCGGCGATGATGGGCGTGGCCAACAGGAACGAGAAGCGTGCCGCCGCCTCGCGCGTCATGCCGGCGAACAGACCCGCGGTAATGGTGGCGCCAGAGCGGGAGATGCCGGGGATGACGGCCACCGCTTGGGCACAGCCGATCCACCACGCTTCCCAGGCGGTGGTGCGGTCAAAGTCCTTGGCTTGCCGGTGCAGGGTGGCCGCAGACGGCCCTCCTGCGCTGAAGCTGCTGGCGCCAGCCCCAGGGCTGGCGGCGGCGCGGGAGAGCAGCGGCTGGGCCGCGGCGCAGTGGGTGTCGGCCCAGCCCATGACGAGGGCCACGCCGATCAGGCTGGCGGCGATGATCAGCGGATTGCGCCAGGTGGTGTCAATCTGCTTTTCGAACAAGAGCCCAATCACGCCGCCAGGGATGGTGGCCAGGATCAGGAACCAGAGCAGGCGGCGCTGGAAGGCCAGCGCGGCGCCGGCGATGGGCGCTCCGGTGTGGATGTCGATGGCCGCGCCAAAACCAGCGCGAATGATCCGCACCCAGGTGGTGAAGAAAAAACCGACGATAGCCGCCAGCGTGCCCGCGTGCAGCGCCACGTCAAAAGTGAGTCCGCCGTCGCTGGGCCAGTGCAGCATCCAGGGCACGAGCACGAGATGGGCGGTGCTGCTGACGGGGAAAAATTCGGTGATCCCTTGAATGATCCCAAGAATGATGGCGTGCCAGACAGTGAGCATAAGAGGCCGTCCCCAAAGTATTACAGATAGCGGGGTTGAGGGGTACCCAGCTCGATACCCCAGGGGTGCATTTCGGCCTAGGCGGGGGGCGCGGCGGCGCACGTATCATGATGGTGTGAACCTGCTGCATCCGACGGCGAATCGGCGCTTCAACGAGCTGATTGGCTTGCTGATTCTGGTGCTGGCGACGTTGTTGGGCCTGGCGCTCATCAGCTTCCATCCCGCCGATCCCTCCTGGGACACGGCGGCGGCGGTGGCGCGGCCGGCGAACTGGGTGGGGCCGGTGGGCGCGGTGTGCGCCGATGTTCTGTTCCAGGTCATTGGGATCGCCAGCTTTTTGCTGGTGGTGGGCCTGGCCAGCCTGGCGATGCGGTGGTTTCGGGCCCCGGGGACGGCGGCGCGCCTCAGCCACGTCATCGGGCTGCTGCTCACCATGGGTGCGGTTTCGACGCTGATCGCCGAAGTGCCGGAACATTTTTTGTGGCGATCCAGTATGCCGCTGGAGGGGACGGCGGGTACGCTGATCGCGGGGACGCTGACGGCGTGGTTTAACCCGGCGGGGGCGTATCTCCTCACGCTGGCGGCCTTGCTGGTCGGCCTGTATTTGGCGACCACCTTCTCGCTGGCGCGCTTGCGGGCCTGGTGGACGGAGGTGTGTGCGGCGCGGTGGCAACGGCTGGTGGCGCCGCTGGCGCGCCGGTGGGCCGCCATGACGGCGGGTTGGACAACGTGGCGGCGAGCGCGGCAGCAACGGCGGGAACTGCACCAAAGCGCACGGGCGACGGCCGCGGCTCAAGCACGGGAGCAGGCAGCGGCGGAGGCGGCAGCGGTGCCGGTGATGGTGCCGACGGCGTTTATTCCGGCCCGGCTGCGGCGCCCCGAACCGGAGAGCGCGGCAGTGCAGGCACGGCGGGCGCTGGAGAGTCTGCCAGATAAGAGCGCGCCCGCGCCGGCGCTCACCATGGCGGCGGCGCCGTTGGCGGTCAAGGTGGCGCCGCCGGTGGAACTTAAACCGGAGCCGAAGCCGGTGCGCATCTCCTCGGGCCAGTTCCGCACGCCCGCGCTCGCGCTGCTGCAGGAGCCCAGCCCCGGCAACCGGGTCGAGGAGGCGGAGCTGCGCGACATGGCGGCGCGACTCACCGCCAAGTGCGAAGAGTTCAACGTCGGCGGCCAGGTGACGCAAATCAACCCTGGCCCGGTGGTGACCACCTACGAGTTCAAGCCGCAGGCGGGGGTCAAATATAACCGCATCACGGCGCTGAACGAGGACCTCTGCCTGGCACTGGCGGCCGAATCCATCTATATCGAGCGCATCCCCGGCAAAAGCACGGTGGGCATCGAGGTGCCCAACCCGCACCGGGAGACGATCTTCTTGCGCGAGGTGATCGCTTCCAGCGAATTTCAGCGTTCCAAGTCGCCGCTCACCATGGCGTTGGGCAAGGACGCCAACGGGCAGATCGTAGTCACCGACTTGGCCGCCATGCCCCATCTGCTGATCGCCGGCTCGACTGGTTCGGGCAAAAGCGTGGCGCTCAACAGCATGATCACCTCGCTGCTGTACAAGTCCACTCCCGATCAGTTACGGCTGATTCTGGTGGACCCGAAGCGGCTGGAACTGGGCTTGTACGACGGTATCCCGCATCTCTATACCCCCATCATCACCGAGCCCAAGCTCGCCGCCTACGCGCTGCGCAACGCCACGCGGGAAATGGAGCGGCGGCTGAAGTTGTTGGCCAGCCGCGGAGTGCGCAACATCGCGCAGTTCAACCGCATGTTCGAGAACAGCACGCCGGGACTGTTCGACAACCTCGCCGATACGGACGAGAACCGCCCGCTGCCCTATATCGTCATCATCATCGACGAGCTCGCCGATCTGATGATCATCGACGCCAAGAATGTGGAGGAATCGATCACGCGCCTGGCGCAGATGGCGCGGGCCGTGGGCATGCATCTGATCCTGGCGACCCAGCGTCCCTCGGTGGACGTGATCACCGGGCTGATCAAGGCCAATTTTCCGGCGCGGATGTCGTTCCGCGTGGCGACGCGCGTGGATTCACGCACGATCCTTGATTCGCAAGGGGCGGAGCTGCTGTTGGGTAAAGGCGACATGCTGTTCCTGCCGCCGGGGACGTCGCGCTTCCACCGCGTGCACGGCGCCTATGTCACCGAGCCGGAGATCGGGGCGGTGGTGGAGGCGTGGGCGCGCCAAGGCCAGCCCACCTTCGACAACAGCTTCCTGGCTGCACCAAAGGAGGAATCGGACGCCGCCGGCGGCGAGGCAGAGGGCGGTGCCGGCGGCGATACGGGCGACAACGATCCGCTTTTCGAAGATGCGATCCGTGTCGTGCTGGAGTACGGCAAGGCGAGCACCTCGCTGCTGCAGCGCCGGCTGCGCATCGGCTATGGCCGCGCCGCACATCTCATTGACCTCATGTATAACGACGGTATCGTCGGTCCCGCCGATGGGCCGAAGCCGCGGGAAGTGCTGAAACGCCCCGATTGGCTGCGCGAGGTCGAGGACGCCCTGCCTTAATGGGCGCGGGCGCCCGGCTGCCTGAGCCTCAGGCACGTCATGGAGGTACCTAAGCCCCACTCCGGCGCTGTACGCCAATCGGGGCGGTTGATGGTACATGGGAACGATGCCATGCTGAGATGAGCGACGGAATCTATCCGGTTGGGAGTATTCATGCCATCTCAGGGCGACGAATCGGGCCCGTTCCCCTACCGCATCCTCTTTGTGGACGATGACGTCAGCTTGGCCGGCCTGTACGCCGATCTGCTGCGCGGGGAGGGCTATGTGGTGCATGTGGCCGAGGGCGGATTCAAGGCGCTGGCCTATTTGCGCCGCGCGCTACCGGATCTGGTGATCAGTGATCTGTGCATGCCCGGCATGTCGGGCATGGAGTTGCTGGCGATCATCCGGCAGCGGTTTCCGCAGGTGCCGCTCATGGCGGTGAGCGCGGCCGATATCCTGCCATCGGATGCGCTGACGGCGGATGCGGCCATCAACCGCGAGGAGTTGGCCGTGCAGCAACTTTTTGACACGGTGGCACGGCTGCTGCGGCGGCACGCGGCGCCCATCTCGCTACCCGGGCGCCTGCCCTGGATCGCACAATGGCCTGTCCATGGGTTGTACCTGACCTGCGCGGAGTGCCTGCGAACATTTCATCCGCCGTCGGAGGCTCTGGCCCATGCCGACATCACGGGCGTGCACATCTGCACCTGCGTGTACTGCGGGCACGAACAGTCATTTTTGGTGGGCGATGAGTCCGAGGCCGCGTAGCGCCGGGCGGCGGCCAAAGGACCACGTGAGTCAGGCGGAGGCTGGTTGGGGCTGGGACGCGCCTTAGCCGTCGATCTCGTCCAGCAGCCCCTGCATCTCGGCTTGGGCGTGCGTGTCTCCGCGCGTGCCCGCCGCCGCGACGCCTTGCTCGAGCAACACCCGGGCCGCGGCGGGGCGTTCCAGGGCGATGAGCAGTTGGCCTGCCTGGTGGTAGGCGGCGAGGTAGTCGGGGTGGCGCTCGCGCAGCAGGCGGAACTGCTCCAGCGCCGCGGCGCTGTCGCCGGCGCCCATCAGGTCCATCGCCAGGCCGTAGCGGGCGAAGGCGTCCTCGGGATGTTGGCGGAGGAACTCCTCCAGGACGTCACGCCGGTTTGTTGCCATGGTGCACGAACCTTCCTGATAATATAGGGCTTTATCCGGATTCGCTATGGCATGTCCTTTTTTTCTGCCGACGGAAGAGTTCACCGAATGGGCGTGGCACGCGCGCCCGCGCCTGCCGCTGGGGGATGCCTGGAAAGGGTTCTGCACCGCGCCTGGCCATCAAGGCGAGACGCCCACGCCGGAGATGCTGAAGCAGTGGTGCAATTTCGGCTACGCGAAAAAATGCCCCTGGATGCCAAGCGAGCGCGAGGCCGACAAAAATAGCTTCAGCATCGCCCGTGACCGCGATGGCATGGTGCTGATCTACTACGTGCGCGAGATCGACCACACACCCGGCGAGCATGGCACGCTGCAATACGACCTGGAGCAGGGGCGGTGGTTGAAGCCCCATCCGGACGCGGTGCTGCAAAAGCAAGCCGAGTGCTACTTGGCGTCGTACCAAAAACGCAAAGAGACTCCGGTGCGCCCCAACCATCCCTCCTCCTAAGGCGCGCCATGCCGGATGCCTCGCCTTCTTCTTCGCTCCCTGGGTCGCCGCGTGATTCGCTAGCCGCGCCCGCCGGCAGGCCGGTGCGCGTCTCCCAGGCGGAGATGACCGAGCTGGTGCTGCCCAACGACGCCAACACCATGGGCAACGTGCTGGGGGGCAAGGTGATGCACTTGGTCGATCTGTGCGGCGCCATCGCCGCCTGTCGTCACGCCGGCCGCATCTGCGTGACGGCGTCGGTGGACCACATGGATTTCCGGCACCCGGTCACGGTAGGGGAGCTGCTCATCCTGAAGGCCAGCGTCAACCGCGTTTTCACCACCTCGATGGAGGTGGGCGTCAAGGTCTACTCCGAATCGATGCAGGATGGCGAGCGGCGGCATACCAGCTCCGCCTATCTGACGTTCGTAGCTGTTGATGAGCACGGAGGGCGGCAAGCGGTGCCGCAGGTCATCCCCGAGACCGAGGCTGAGCGGCGGCGTTTTGAGGCCGCGGGCGTGCGCCGCGCGCACCGGCTGAGCCAGCGGCCCGGCGGAGAAAGCGCCGCATGCGGCAGCGCCAGCAGCTACTGAGGCCGCCGCTGCAAGCGCCGGCGGCCTCGTCCGATTCCGGCGATCGCCTGCTGCACGGGATTTTCTGGAGCATTGCCCTCAACACCGTCGTCCCCGTAGTCCTGTATCAGCTCTCGAAGCGGTTCGTCTCCCCATCGGAGCTGACGGCGCTGATCTTTGCCACGCTGTTCCCGGTGGGCGAGAGCCTTTGGGGATTGGCGCGGGAGTGGCAGCTCGATCCCATTGCGCTGGTGGTGCTGCTGGGGATCGCGGTGGACGCGGGCGCGCTGGTGCTGGGCGGAAGCCCGAAGCTGCTGCTGCTGCGCGAGTCGCTCTTCACCGGTGCGTTTGGCGCGGCGTGCTTTGTTTCGCTGCTCATGCCGCGGCCGCTGATGTTTTACTTTGGCCGATATTTCATCGCCGGCCCCGATCCCGGCAAGCGACGCCGCTTCGATGAATCGTGGACGCTGGCTGAAGTGCGGCACGGCAACCGGTTGGTGACTTCGATCTGGGGCATCGTCTTCGTGGGCGAGCTGGTGATCCGGGTGGCGTTGATCGACACCGTGGCGGCCGCGTGGGTGCTGGTGATTTCGCCGCTATTGCTGGGATCGATGACGGTGGTCACGATCATCTGGAGTCTGGCCTACGCGCACCGCATGCGGCAGCGGGTGCTGCCACGGCTGATGGGGACGATGGGAGCCGGGAGCGCGGCGACTTCGCTCGATCCGTCTTAGTCGATCGGACTTAGTCGATCCAGGCCCCGCCGAGCACGAGATCGTCCTGGTAGAGCACCACCGACTGGCCGGGGGTGATGGCGCGTTGGGGCGCGTCGAAGGTGACCCTCAGGCGGGTGTTGGGGAGAGGTTCGGCCCAGGCGGCGGCAGGGCGGTGACGATGGCGAATGCGGGCGGTAACGCGGATGGGCGCTGCAGGTGGAGCGCCGGCGATCCAATGGCAGGCGCTGGCGGCGAGTTCGCGGCGCATGAGGTCGGAATCAGCGCCGACCACGACGCGCCGGGTGGCGGCGTCAGTCTGCAAGACATAGAGCGGGTTGGGTGCGGTGACACCCAGGCCCTTGCGCTGACCCACGGTGAAGTGCTGCACGCCAGGGTGGGTGCCGAGGACGCGGCCGTCAGTCGAGACCATCTCGCCCGCAGTCGGGGTTGAGGGAGCGCCTTGTTCGGCGGCGTAGGCGTCGAGAAAGGCGGTGTAATCGTTGCCGGGGACGAAACAGATCTCGTGGCTGTCGGGCTTGTCGGCCACCTGCAGCCCATAGCCAGCGGCTCGGGCGCGGACTGCGGCCTTGGTCAAGCCGCCGAGCGGGAACAGGGCGCGGCTGAGCTGCTCCTGGGTCAGACCCCAGAGGAAAAATGTCTGATCCTTGGAGTCGTCCAAGCCGCGGCGCAGCTCGTGCACTCCGGTCTGGGGGTTGTGGCTGACGCGGGCGTAATGGCCGGTGGCGATTTTATCGGCCCCGATTTGCCGGGCGGTGGCGAGGAGCTGGTCGAACTTGACCGCCGTGTTGCACAAGCTGCACGGCACGGGCGTGCGGCCGGCGGCGTAGGCGGCGGCGAAGGGGCGTACTACGTCCTGTTCGAAGCGATCCTCAAAGTTGACGACATAGTAGGGGATGCCCAGCGTCTCGGCCACGCGACGGGCGTCGTGGACATCGTCGAGCGAGCAACAGCGCCCGCTTCGGCGCTCCCCCATGCCGGGCGCGCCCGCCAGACGGCGCTGATTCCAAAGCTGCATGGTGAGGCCGACGACGTCGTCCCCCTCGGCGTGCAGCATGGCTGCGACCGTCGAGCTGTCCACCCCGCCGGACATGGCAACGGCGATCATGCCAGGCGCGCCAGGGTGGGCGCGGCGTCGGGCAGAACCAAGCGGCGCTGGGTTTGGACGAGTTCGGGGAGTATGGCCAGCAAGGCGTCGATTTCGTCCGCAGTGTTCTGGTGCCCCAAGCTGAAGCGCAGGCTGGCGCGGGCGCGGGCGCGGGGATAGCCCATGGCGAGCAGTACGTGTGAGGGTTCGACCGCGCCCGAGGTGCAGGCGGCGCCGGTCGAAACGCAAAAACCGTGCAGGTCGAGCGCGATGACCAAGGCTTCGCCCTCGATGCCGTCGAAGTAGATATCGGTCGTATTAGGCACGCGCGGCTGTCCCGCTCCGGCAACGCCGGTGCGGGGAACCGATGCCAGGATCGTCTGCTCGATCCGGTCGCGCAACTGCGCGAGGCGCGCGTTGTCGGCCAAATCCAGGCGCGCGGCGGCGCCGAGGCTGACGATGCCCGGCAGGTTCTCCGAGCCTGCCCGCCGCTCCCGCTCGTGGCGCCCGCCGTACAGCATGGCTTGAATGCGGACCCCGCGCCGCACGTAGAGCGCACCCACACCCGGGCAAGCGTGGAATTTGTGTCCACTCAGGCTGAGCAGGTCGCACCCCAATGCCTTGACGTCGATGGGAACCTTGGCTACCGCTTGGATGGCGTCGGTGTGGAACTTGACCTTGGCGGCGCGGGCCATGGCGGCGAACTCGGCGACCGGTTGCAGAACGCCGGTCTCGTTGTTGGCCATCATGATCGACACCAACCCGGTGTCTGGACGCAGCGCAAGTTGCAGTTCGGCTGGCTCGATGCGCCCGTCCGATGCCGCGCGCAGATAGGTCACCGGATGGCCGAGCCGCTCCAGCTCTTCGAAGACGTTCAACACCGAGTGGTGCTCGATGCGGGAGGTGATGAGGTGAGGCAGGGCAGTGGCACTGGGATGGGAGGCGCGCCACTCGCCTACTATGCCCCGGATGGCCAAGTTGTTGCTCTCGGTGCCGCCGCTGGTAAACACGATCTCAGAGGCGTCGGCGCCGATCAACTTGGCGACGTTGGCGCGCGCCTGTTCGAGGGCGGCCTTGGCGGCTTGCCCGCGCTGATGGATCGAGCTGGCATTACCATGGGCGCCTTCCAAAGTGGGCCGCATCGCCTCCAGCACCTCGGGCATGAGGGGGCTGCTGGCGTTGTTGTCGAAGTAGGCGCGGACCATAAGACGTCCAAGCGGCGGGACTAAAGTTGAGCGCAGCCGCTTACATTATTATGGCGCGTTTTGGGCGGCGGCTGGCGGGCTCTGGTAGTAGCCGTTGCGGGTGCGCACGGTGAGGTGCTTTTGTTTGGGGTCCTTGACCTCGACGCGGATGGCGCGGAACCCGACTCCGGTCTGATTGGAGTGGTAGGACATCGAGTACTGCTCGCGGATTTCCCGCGCGACCTGGTCGGTGATGCCACCGACTTGGATCAGCGTTTTGGGGAAGTAGGCGAAGCCGCCGCTGGCGCCGGCGAGGGCGTTGAGCGTGCGCTCGGCGCCGCGTTTCATCGAGCGCGTGTCATCGGAGTCGATCAGGCCGATGCAGTAGATGAGCGGCGGGTTTTCGGCCTCGACCAAGCGCACGGTTTGCTCGAGCGTGTAGCGGCTGGCGTCGTCATCGCCGTCGGTGATGACCAGCAGAACGCGTTTCTGGTTTTTGGCGTTTTGTTGGAGGTAGTCGAGCGAGGCGATGATGGCGTCGTAGAGGGCGGTGCCGCCGCGGGATTCGACCTGCTGCAGGCCCTGCTGGAGTTTGGCGATGCTGTTGGTGAAACCGGCGTCCAGGTAGTACTCGTCGTTGAAGTTGACGATGAAGACCTCGTCCTGGGGATTGCTGCTGTGGACGAAGTTGAGCGCCGCCTTGTTCACCTCGGGACGCTTATCGCGCATGCTGCCGCTGTTGTCGATGAGGATGCCGACCGAGACGGGCGCGTCCTCGTGGACAAAGTAGTCGATGTGCTGCGGTACCCCGTTCTCGAAGACGGAGAAAACTGATTCTGGCAGCCCCTCGACGGGATGGTGCTTGTTGTCGAACACGCTGGCGTTGACCAGCACCTCGCCGACATTGGCATGAAAGACAAACGGTGTTTGCGGGGCGCGTTGGCGGGTCGCGGGCGCTGCGGGGGCAGTTCGCGGCTGCAGCTCCTGAGGGCGCGCGGCGCAGGCGAACGCGCAGATCAGGGCGGCGGCATAGAGGGCGTACCTCACAAATGCGGCCCGTAGTAGCCGGTGCGGGCCGATACGGTCAACGGCGGCAGGCCCGGCGGGGGATGCAATTTCACCTCGATTTTGCGCCACTTGCCATTGAGCGATTTATCGGACGAGGTGTAGCCCAGCACGTACTGGTTCCTCAGCTCGATGCCGATCTTGGTGGCGGTATCGGCGAGCTCATCGATGTCGTGGATGACGAAGGTCTTGCCGCCGGAGGATTCGGTGAGCTTGTCCATGAGCTCGGGGCCATTGATTTCCTCGGGGGTGGCGCGGGCGTAGGGAGCGTCGTAGAGCCCGATGCCGTAGATTTGCACGTTGGCTTCGCGCACCACGCGCTCGACGTCGCGCTCGGAATAGCGGCTGTGATTGTCGCCGCCGTCGGAGATGATCAGCAGCGCCTTGCGTTCGTATTGGGCGTGGCGCATCTGATCGAGGGCCAGATAGACGGCATCGAGCAAGGCGGTGCGGCCCTGGGGTTGGATCATGGCCACGTTGTTTTCCACCTCATCGATGTTGCTGGTGAAGCTGCACAGCAGCCGCGGCTGATCGGCGAAGTCGATCAAAAAGAACTCGTCCTGCGGGTTGGCGGTTTTGAAAAACTGCACCATGGCGTCGCGGGATTTTTGAATTTTGTCGGACATGCTGCCGCTGGAGTCGAACACCACCCCCACGGAGATGGGGGCGTCCTCGCTGGAAAAGGAGGTGATGGTCTGGGGAATGTTGTCTTCGTTGAGGGTGAAGAATTGCTTATCCAATCCGGTGACCATGCGGTTGAGCGGATCGGTCACCACCACCGGCACCAGCACCAGGTTGACGTTGGCGGTCAGTTCGGGAATCTGCGGGAGCTGGCCGGTGTGTGCCGGCGGGGCGATTTTAGGTGCTGGAGGGGGCGGCGGCGGAGCGGGGTGGGGGGCGACGCCGCCGGGAAGGTTGGGCACGCTGCCGGGGGTAATATGCACGGGCGGGCCCGCCGGCACGCCTTGGGCGTTCAAAGCGCGCGGAACGGCCCCCCACCAGGCCAATACGCCCAGGATCAGCAACCCAACCGGAAGCGAGCCGAATTTACGGCGCAAAACGATAGCCGCCTTCACCGAAGACCTTAACTTCGACATTATCACCCCGGCTGCGGGAAGGGTAGTCCGGGCCGGAGACGGGTTAGGATGAGTGTCCAGGCCTTTCCAGCACTGAGGCCGGAGGGCCGCACCCGCTGCCTTGCCTCCGGTGCCGTTTATGCTCACGTCCACCCCAGTCGCCGCCCGGGTCGAGAGCCGCAAACAGCGGGTGGCGCTGATTTCAATCGGCGCCGCCATCGGGATCCTGGCGTTCAAGCTGGCGGTGGGGGTGCACACCGGCAGCCTGGGGATTTTGGCCGAGGCGGCCCACTCCGGGTTGGACCTGGTGGCCACGCTGCTGACGTGGGCCTCGTTGCGCATCGCCGCCCGCCCGGCCGACGCCAACCACCCGTTTGGCCATGGCAAGTTCGAAAGTTTTTCCGCCTTTCTGGAGACGGTGCTGCTGGTGGGGACGGCGCTGGTCATCGGCACGACCGCCGTTCGGGAGTGGGTGGGCGGCAGCGCGGCGCGGGTGCACATCGATTTCTGGGCGTTCGCGGTGATGTTCACCTCGATTGCGGTGGACTGGCGCCGGGCGGCGATGTTGCGCCGGGCGGCGGTGGAGTTCTCGAGCGATGCGCTGGCGGCGGATGCGCTGAACTTTTCCAGCGACCTGGCCACCAGCGTGGCGGTGCTGATTGGGTTGGCGCTGGTCGCCATCGGCCACCGCTGGCAGATCGCGGTGCTGGCCCGCGCCGATCTGGTGGCAGCGGTGGTCGTAGCCTTGGCCATGATCGGGCTGGCGGTGCGATTGGGCCGGCGCACAGCGGGCGTGCTGCTGGACGAGGCGCCGCCGACGCTGGTGCGCGATCTGCGGGAAGCGCTCAGCGGCGTGGAAGGGGTGAGCGCATTGGACCGTTTGCGGTTGCGCCGTGCCGGCAGCCGCTACTTTGTCGATCTGCAGTTGGGGCTGGAGCCGGCCTCGACCCTGGAACGGATCGGGGTGGTGCGCCAGGAGGTGGCCGAGCGCATCCATCGCCGCCTGCCCGAGGCCGATGTGGTGATCGAGACCATCGATGCCGCGGCGCGGCGGCAAGCGCCGCCGGGGGTGTTTGAGCAGGTGCAAGCCATCGCGCGCCGGCACAACTTGAGCATCCATGATCTGTCGATTTACGACTTGGGCGCGGGTTTGGATGTGGAGTTTCACTTGGAACTGCAGGCCGCGATGCCGCTGGCGGAGGCGCATGACCGCGTCAGCCAGTTGGAAGCTGAGATGCGTGGACAGATCCCGGCGATCCGGGAAATTGTGACTCATATCGAACCCGAGCTGGCGCAGGTGAACGCCGCCAACCTGCTCGATACCCATAGCGTGGCGGCGAAGCTCAAACAGATCGCCCGCCGCTGGCCGCAGATGATCGACTGCCACGACATTCAACTGCGCCGCAGCCATGGGCATCTGTCGCTGAGCTGCCACTGCAGCTTCCGCGACGAGCTGCCGGTGGGCGAGGTGCATGAGCTCGTGACCCGCCTGGAGGCACAGGTCAAGCGCAAGCTGCCCCAGCTGTCGCGGGTGACGATTCATCCCGAGCCGGGCTCGGATAACCGCCGATAGCCGATAATGGAGGGGTGAGCCATATGAGCGAAACAGATGAGCGGAACAAATGAGCGAAACAGTTGAAGCGAATGCCCAATGGGTGGGCGAGCTGCGGTTTGCCACCAACGGATCCAGCGGACATGCGCTGACGCTCGATTCCGACCGGAGCACGAACACCGCGCCGGGCCCGATGGAGATGGTGTTGCGCAGCCTGTGCGCCTGCTCGGCGACCGATGTCGCCATCGTCCTGAACAAGGCGCGGCAGGGCTTGACACGGTTGGAGGTCACCGCCCGCGGCGAGCGCGCGCCGGAGGCGCCGGCCGTGTATACGAAGATTCATCTCGTCTACCGCATCGCCGGCACGAACCTGCAGCCGGAGGCGGCTGAGCGCGCCGTCATGCTCTCGCAAACCAAATATTGCAGCGTCTATCTCATGCTCAGCCCCACGGTCCGCATCAGCCACGAGATCGTGCTGGAGGCGGCGGCCTCATGAGCCCGGCCGCGCGCCATGAGCCTGCCATGGCGGCGCGGGAAGCCGCGCTGCAGATGCTGTATGCGCTGGAGTTGGGCGGCCAGGATGCGGCCCAGATTGAGCGCTGGTACGTGGCGGCGCATCCGCTCGCCCCGGCGGTGCGGGAGCGCGCCGGCATACTGATCGGCGCCGCCGTGCGGCAGCGGGAGCGGATCGAGGACTTGATCCGCCGCTACTCCCGGGGCTGGAAGCTGGAGCGCATCAGCCTCATCGACCGCAGCCTGCTGAAGCTGGCGTGCGCCGAGCTGCTGCTGGAGCCGGAGCCGGCGTGGGCGGAGGCGATCCAAGCCTGTGCGCAGTTGGCGCGCCGCTTCTCCCAGCCCGAGGCGCAACGCTTTCTGCGCGGGGTGCTGGAATCGATCGCCGACGAGCTGCGGGCCGCCCCCGTCGCTTAGGCGATTGGAGGCAGGTATCTGGGCCGTCACTTGCCCCCGGCTCTGCCTGCCGGGTAGCGTGATCGTGTCCACCCCACGAGTGCAGTTCCGGAGATCCATGTCCCCAACTCCCGCTCCTGCTCCGCAGCCGCCCATGACGGCGGCCGAACTTGAGGCCATGCGCGCCATCCGCTGGTTTCACCGCATCGAACTCGCCCCCGGCGTGATGACGCCAGGCGAGTGCCCGCACACCGCCGCCGAAGCGACCGCGCGCTTTGGCCTTCCCGAAGACCTGAGCGGCAAGACCGTGCTCGATATCGGCGCCTGGGACGGGCTGTTTTCCTTCGAGGCCGAGCGCCGTGGCGCCCGCGTGACCGCCATGGACACGACGTTTGAAAATGGCGGCAATTGGGGCGGCACGGCCGGCTTCGAATTCGCCCGCCGCCGCTTGGGTTCGCAAGTCGAGTTCCGGCCCGGCAGCGTGCACGAACTCGATCCCGCCCGCCACGGCCGCTTCGACTACGTTTTCTTCTTCGGCGTCCTCTACCACCTCACCGATCCGGTGGACGCGCTCCGCCGCCTCGCCGCCATCACCGGCGAGTGCTGCCTGATCGAGACGGCCTTCTGTGTGCACCCGGAAGGCATGAAGCGCGCCTTTTGGGAGTTCGCCCACGGCCGCGACAACGATCCCACCAACTACTGGTACCCGACCGTCGCGGGCTTGGCCGCCGTGCTCCGCCTCGCCGGCTTTGCCGAAGCCAACGTGCTCTACGCCCAGGAGGGGCGGCTCACGGTGCGCGCCTTCCCGGCCGCGCCGGCTGCCTAGGCGAGGGGCCAGGTATCTCCTCAATCACTTGTCGGAGTCCCCGTCCGCCACATAGGGTGGACGGGGCGTTGCCTGCCCGGCTGCAATGTCTTCCTCTTCTACTCCCGCGCCTACTCCCGCCCCGCTGCCGCCCATGACAGCCGCCGAACTCGAGGCGATGCGCGCCATCCGCTGGTTTCACCAAATCCAGCTCGCCCCGGGCGTGGTGACGCCGGGCAAGTGCTCTCACACCGCTGCCGATGCGACCGCGCGTTTTGGCGTGCCCGAGGACCTGACCGGCAAGACCGTACTCGACATCGGGGCCTGGGACGGGTTGTTTTCCTTCGAGGCCGAGCGGCGCGGCGCGCGCGTCACCGCCATGGATACGACCGGTGAAAATGGCGGCCATTGGGGCGGCACGGCCGGCTTCGAATTTGCCCACCGCCGCTTGGGTTCGCAGGTCGAGTACCGGTCCGGCAGCGTGCACGAACTCGATCCCGCCCGCCACGGCCGCTTCGATTATGTGTTCTTTTTCGGCGTCCTCTATCACCTCACCGATCCGGTGGACGCGCTTCGCCGCCTCGCCGCCGTGACGCGCGAGTGCTGCCTGATCGAGACCGCCTTCTGTGTGCACCCGGAAGGCTTGGCGCGCGCGTTTTGGGAGTTCGCCCACGGCCGCGATAACGATCCCACCAATTACTGGTTCCCAACCGCCGCCGGCTTGGCCGCGGTGCTGCGTTGGGCTGGATTCGCCGACGCCAACGTGATCTATGCCCAGGAGGGCCGGCTGACGGTGCGCGCCTTTCCGGCGACGCCCCGAGTCGGCTGAGTGGTTGCCAGAGGCGGCGGACCTTCTCGGCCTCTGGAGGCAGATTGGCGATGCCACGAGCAGAGCGGGCATCCCCTACCGCCAATTGAAGCCCACCCTCAAGCGAGCGATGCTCACCGTGCGAGCATCGCGGGAGCGACCCAGCGAAAAGTGGCGAGCCACCTCGGCCGCTCAGCGCTGGTGCAAGCGCGCCTCGGGTGGCGAGCCACTTCGCCGAACACGGGTTGAATTGGGTTGCCGGGCTCTATAGGGGCAGTGCGCTTGATCCCATGAGGAACTTGTCGACGTGGTGGGCGGCTTTGCGGCCTTCGGCGATGGCCCACACCACCAGCGACTGGCCGCGGCGGGCGTCGCCGGCGGCGAACACGCCCGGCGCCGAGGTGGCGTAGTCGAGTCCGGTCTTGAGGTTGCCGCGGGGGTCGAGCGCCAGCCCCAACGTGTCAATCAAGCCTTTGCGCACCGGGCCGGTAAAGCCGACGGCGAGCAGGACCAAATCGGCGGGGAGTGAGAACTCGCTGCCGGGGATGGGCTTGAAATCCGGGCGTTCGCCGGCGCGCACGCAATGCAGCGCACGCACATGCCCGTTGGCGTCGCCGCTGAAGCGGGTGGTGAGCACGCTCCAGTCGCGCACGCCGCCTTCCTCGTGCGCCGATTCGATCCGCAACTGCAGCGGCCACAACGGCCACGGCGTCGACGGGTGGCGATCACGGGGCGGTTTGGGCAGCAGTTCGAGCTGTTGCACCGAGGCCGCGTGCTGGCGATGGGCGGTGCCCAGGCAGTCGGCGCCGGTATCGCCGCCGCCGACGATGATGACGTGCTTGCCGTCGGCGAGGATCGGCGCTGCACCGTTATCGGGATCGCCGGCGCCGCGGTGGTTCTGCTGCGTCAGGTACTCCATGGCGAAGTGGATGCCGTGCAGTTCGCGTCCGGGGATGGGGAGATCGCGGGGATGTTCGGCGCCCATGGCCAGCAGTACGGCGTCAAAATCGCGCTGGAGTTCGGCTGGATCGAGGTTCACGCCGACGTGGACGCCGGTGCGGAACTCGACGCCCTCGGCGGCGAGTTGCTCCAAACGCCGGTCGACGATGCGCTTCTCCAGCTTGAAGTCCGGGATGCCGTAGCGCAGCAGGCCACCGATGCGGGAACCCTTTTCCAGCACGACCACGTGATGGCCGGCGCGGTTGAGCTGCTGCGCCGCCGCCAAGCCGGCCGGGCCGGAGCCGACCACGGCGACTTTTTTGCCGGTGCGCCGCTGGGGCGGCTCCGGGGCTACCCAACCCTCGGCGAAGGCGCGTTCGATGATGGCGTGCTCGATGGCCTTGATGGTGACCGGCGGCTCATTGATGCCGAGCACGCAGGCGGCCTCGCACGGCGCCGGGCAGATGCGGCCGGTGAAGTCGGGGAAGTTGTTGGTCGAGTGCAGCTTGCGGATGGCATCCCGCCAGCGGTCCTTGAACACCAGGTCGTTCCAGTCGGGGATGAGGTTGTTGACCGGGCAGCCGGTGTGGCAGAAGGGTACGCCGCAGTCCATGCAGCGCGCCGCCTGGCGCTCGACCTTGGCGGTGGGGAACTCCTGGTAGACCTCCTTCCAGTCCTTGATCCGCTCTTCGACGGGGCGGCGCGCCGGGGTTTCCCGCTCGAACTCCAGAAATCCAGTGATCTTGGCCATGGATTACCTCCCGCTCCCTGGCAGGGCAGCCGCCAACTCGGGCGGCGTTGCCTGGGATGCCGCTTGAGATGGGGCGGAGGAGCCCGCCGCGCTCAGCACCCGCTTATACTCGTGCGGAAAGATCTTAATGAACTGCGGCAGCATCTCGCGCCAGTCTGCGATCACCCGCTGGCCGAGCGGGCTGCCGGTCAAGGTCACGTGCTTTTCGATCAAGCCGTACAGGCGTTGGGCGTCTTCGTCCGTCAACGCTTCCAGATCCACGCCGGCGAGGTTGCAGCGCCCGCCCGCCAGAGCCTTTTCCGGATCGAGCACGTAGGCGAGGCCGCCCGACATGCCGGCGGCGAAGTTGCGTCCCGTGGGGCCGAGCACCACCACCGTGCCGTTGGTCATGTATTCGCAGCCGTGGTCGCCCACGCCCTCGACCACGGCGCTGGCGCCAGAGTTGCGGACGGCGAAGCGCTCGCCGGCCACCCCGCTGAAATAGGCCTCCCCGCTGGTCGCGCCGTAGAGCACGGTGTTACCGATGATGATGTTCTTCTCCGGTAGAAAGCCGGGGTCCGGCGGCGGGTACACCGCCAGCGTGCCGCCCGACAGTCCCTTGCCCACATAGTCGTTGGCGTCGCCCACGAGCGTGAGGCGTACGCCCCTGGCCAGAAACGCGCCAAAGCTCTGTCCCGCCGAACCATTGAAGGTGAAGTGGATCGAGCCTTCCGGGAGACCCTGGGCGCCGTGGCGGCGCGCGATCTCGCCGCTCAACATCGCGCCCACGGTGCGGTGGACGTTGCGGATGGGGAGGGTGGCCTCGGTGACCGCCCCAGCTTCGGCGCCGCCCTCGATACTAGGACGGGCCAGTTCGAGGAGTTGGTGATCGAGGGCGGCTTCCAGACCGTGTTTCTGCGCGATCGTGCAGCGCCGGGCGACGCGGGATGGCACCTGCGGGTTGTACAGAATATTGGTGAAATCGAGCTGGCGGCCCTTCCAGTGGTTGATGGCCTTGCGCATCTCGATGCGGTCGACGCGCCCGGTCATCTCGTCCATGGTGCGGAAGCCGAGGCGCGCCATCCACTCCCGGACTTCCTCGGCAATGAAGAAGAAGAAGTTGATGACGTCCTCGGGCGTGCCCTGGAATTTCTTCCGCAGCGCCGGGTCCTGGGTGGCGATGCCCACCGGGCAGGTGTTGAGGTGGCACTTGCGCATCATGATGCAGCCCAGGGCGATGAGCGGCATGGTGGCGAAGCCGAACTCCTCGGCGCCCAATAGCGAGGCGATGACCACGTCGCGGCCGGTCTGCAGTTTGCCGTCCACCTGCACGCGGATGCGGCTGCGCAGGTCGTTCATGACCAGCACTTGCTGCGTTTCGGCCAGGCCCAGCTCCCAAGGCGAGCCGGCGTGCTGGATGGAGGTCAGCGGCGAGGCGCCGGTGCCGCCATCGTAGCCGCTGATCAGCACCACGTCGGCGTGCGCCTTGGCCACGCCCGCGGCCACCGTGCCCACGCCCACCTCGGCCACCAGCTTGACCGAGACGCGCGCCGCCGGGTTGACGTTCTTGAGGTCGTAGATGAGCTGGGCTAAATCCTCAATCGAATAGATATCGTGGTGCGGCGGAGGCGAGATCAGGCCCACGCCGGGAATCGAGTGCCGGACGCGGGCGATGGTGGCGTCCACTTTTTTGCCGGGGAGCTGGCCGCCCTCGCCGGGCTTGGCGCCCTGGGCGATCTTGATCTGCAGCTCGTCGGCGTTGACCAGATAGTGCGCGGTGACGCCGAAGCGGCCCGAGGCCACCTGCTTGATGGCGCTGCGGCGGGAATCGCCGTTGGGCAGGGGTGCAAAGCGGGCCTCGTCCTCGCCCCCTTCGCCGGTGTTGGATTTGCCGCCGATGCGGTTCATGGCGATGGCCAGCGTCTGGTGCGCCTCGGCGCTGATCGAGCCAAACGACATGGCGCCGGTGGCGAAGCGCTTGACGATGGCGGAGGCGGGCTCGACAGCTTCGATCGGGATCGGAGCCTTGGCAGGCTTCAACTCCATCAGGCCGCGCAGCGTCATCAGTTGTTCGCTCTGCTGGTCGATGGTGCGCGAATACTCCTGAAAGGTGGAATAGCTTTTCTGCTGGACGGCGTGCTGCAGCGTGCTCACCGTGAAGGGGGTGAGCAGGTGGCGCTCGCCGTTGACGCGGTACTGATAACGCCCGCTGCCATCGAGTTCGGCCACGTCGCTGGTGAGCGGACGGAACGCGAATGCGTGCTTGGCCGCGGCCTCGCGCGCCAGCACCTCCAGCCCCACCCCTTCAATACGCGAGGGCGTGCCGGTGAAATACTGTTCGACCAGCGCTTGGTTGAGGCCGATGGCCTCGAAGATCTGCGCCCCGCGGTAGCTCTGCAGGGTGGAGATGCCCATCTTGGAGAACACCTTGAGCAGGCCTTTGTCGACCGCCTTGATGTAGTTTTTCACCGCCGTTTCCGGCGTGATGGGCGTGGGCAGGTTGCCGTCCGGGCCGATCTCGCCCCGCGCCGCCATCTCCTCGATGGTGGCGATGGCCAGGTAGGGGTTGACGGCGCTGGCGCCATAGCCGATCAGCAGGCTGAAGTGCATCACCTCGCGCGGTTCGGCGGACTCGACGATCAGCGCCACGCTGGTGCGCGTGCCCTCGCGCACCAAGTGGTTGTGCACGGCGGTCAGCGCCAGCAGGCTGGGGATGGGCGCGAACTCCTCGTCCACGCCCCGGTCGGAGAGGATGAGCAGGGTGTAGCCGGATTGAATGGCGAGCGAAGCCCGGCGGCAGAGTTGATCCAGGGCGCGCTTCAGCCCCGACTCCCCCTCCTCGACGGCAAACGTCGCCGTCAGCGTCGAGGCCAGCAGGTCGCCGCGGGAGATGCGCCGCAGCTTCTCCAGATCCCGGTTGGTGAGGATGGGATGGGTCAGCTTCAGCGTATGGCAGTGCTTGGCGGTCTCGGCCAACAGGTTGCGTTCGGTGCCGATGTAGCTGGTCAACGACATCACCATGTCTTCCCGGATGGGGTCGATGGGCGGATTGGTGACCTGCGCGAAGCGCTGCTTGAAGTAGTTGAACAGCGACTGCGGTTTGTCGGAGAGGCAGGCCAGGGGCGTATCGATGCCCATCGCCCCCACCGCCTCCTGGCCCTGGCTGGCCATGGGGGCGATCAAAAACCGCAGATCCTCGTCCGAGTACCCGAAACACCGCTGCCGCATGAGGATGGTGCCGTGGCCCGACTCCTGCACGCGCGCCGGTTCGGGCAGCGTGGCCAGCGACACCTGGTTGTCCCGGAGCCACTCCCCGTAGGGTTGGCGGGCGGCGAGCTCGCGCTTGATCTCCTCGTCGGGCACAATGCGGCGCTGGCTCAGATCGGCGAGCAGCATTTTGCCCGGCTGCAGCCGTCCCTTGGACTCGATCTCCTCGGGCGCGAACGGCAGCACGCCCGACTCCGAGGCCATCACCAGCAGGCCGCTTTTGGTGATCAGATACCGCGCCGGACGCAAACCGTTGCGGTCCAGCGTGGCGCCGATCACGCGGCCGTCGGTGAAGGCCACCGCTGCCGGGCCGTCCCAGGGTTCCATCAAGGAGGCGTGGTACTCGTAAAACGCCCGCTTCTCCGCCGGCATGGCGGTGTCGGCGTCCCAAGCCTCGGGAATCAGCATGGCCATGGCGTGCGGCACCGAGCGCCCGGCCATGACCAGCAGCTCGAGCGCGTTGTCCAGCGCCGCCGAGTCGCTCACCCCGGGAGTGATGATCGGGAACAGACGTTTGATGTCTTCAAAGTACGGCGATTCCAACACCGATTCCCGGGCGTTCATCCAGTTCTGATTGCCGAGCAGCGTGTTGATCTCGCCGTTGTGGCACAAATACCGGTACGGATGCGCCAGCGGCCAGGTCGGAAACGTGTTGGTTGAGAAGCGCTGATGCACCAGCGACAGCGCACTCTCGGTGTCGGGATCGAGCAACTCGCCGTAGAACTCGCCGATCTGCTGCGCCAGCAGCAAGCCCTTGTAGACAATCGTGCGTGCTGAGAACGACGGGATGTAGAAGAACCCCTTCTCCTTCATGTCGCTCGAGGCCACCAAGGACTCGGCCCGCTTGCGCACCACGTAGAGCTTGCGCTCGAACTGGTCCTCGGTCATCTCCGCCGGCCGGGCGGCGAAGAACTGTTCGATATAGGGCTGCGAGGCGCGCGCAACGCGGCCGATGGCGTTGGTGTTGAGCGGCGTGTCCCGCCACCCCAGGACCTCCAGGCCTTCTTCACGGGTGAGGCGCTCGACCAGCCCTTCGCACACCAGGCGCTGCTGCCGCTCCACCGGCAGAAAACACATCGCCACCCCGTAGGCGCCCGGCGCGGGCAAGGGGAAACCCAGCGGCTGCTTGGCGAAAAATTTGTGCGGCACCTGGATCAGGATGCCGGCGCCATCGCCCGTCTCGGGATCGCAACCGCTGGCGCCGCGGTGCGCCAGGTTGATCAGGATCTCCAGCCCCTTGGCCACGATGTCGTGCGAGGCTTCGGCCTGAATGCTGACCACGAATCCAATGCCGCACGCATCCCGCTCCTGGGCGGGATCGTACAGGCCTTGCGGCGGGGGCAATTGGTTCGTGTGTGCCATGTCGCGGTGCCTCTCTCACCCGGCGGCTGCGGCCGGGTGTTGGCATCCAGTATGGCGGGTCCGGCAGTATTCGTCAATGTGAATCGATAAATTTATCCTATCGGTTTTACTTATGCTAGAGTGGAGCCGTGAGCACCGACTGCCATCGCTTGATTCGGGACGCGGCGCATCACCGCAGCATCAGCAAGGCGGCCCGCCTCAACGGCATCAGCCAATCCGCGGCCAGCCAGCAGATTCAAGAGCGGGAGCGGGAGATGGGGGTGGAGCTGTTCGACCGCCGCCGGCGTCCGCTGAGCCTGACGCCGGCGGGCAAGCTCTACGTCGATTACTGCCGCGAGACGCTGCGGCGGCAGGACGAGATGCTGGCCTCGATCGAGCTGCTGAAGCAGCAGGCCAACGGCGTGGTGCGGCTGGCGGCGATCTACTCGGTGGGGCTGTCGGAGATGGCGGAGATCGAGGCGGCGTTTGCGCAACGCTTTCCGCAGGGCGAGCTGCGGGTGGCGTATTTACGGCCGGAGCGGGTGTATGAGGCGGTGGGCGAGGATGAAGCCGACATCGGCCTGGTGAGCTATGCCGAATCGACCAAGGACGTGGTGGCGCTGCCCTGGCGGCTGGAGGAGATGGTGGTCGCGGTAGCGCCGCAGCATCCGCTGGCGCACGCGCATGCCGTCATGGCGGAGCGGTTGAACGGCGAGGTGTTCATTGGCTTCGATCAGGATTTGCCCATCCAGGCGCAGATTGACCGCTATTTCCGCGAGCACAAGGTGAGCGTGCACACCTCGCTGCGCTTCGATAATTTGCAAATGATCAAGGAAGCGGTGGCGCACGGCGCGGGGGTGAGCATCATGCCGCGGCGGGTGCTGCGCGAGGAGTTGCAGCAGCGGCGGTTGGCGGTGCTGAACCTGAAGCCGGCGGAGCTGTTCCGGCCGGTGGGCATCATCCACCGGCGGCGCAAAGTGTTTAACGCCGTGGCCGCGGGGCTGCTGACGTTGCTGCAGGAAAAAGAAGAAGTGCCGTTGGCGGTGGCGCCCGCATCCTAAAACTGGGGAGAGGAGGCGGAGATGGCGCACACCGGGAGAACGCTGGCGGTGGCGGCCGGGGTGGCCGGGGGTGCGGCCGTGCTTGGCGGCGCGGCGGCGGTGATGGCCGGCTACGCCGGATACCGCTGGTGGCGCCGGAATGGTGCGCCCTGGCGCAAGGCCTTCGATTTCGACCGCAAGGTGGTGTTCATCAGCGGCGGCTCCCGTGGCTTGGGTTTTGCTTTGGCGCGGGAATTTCTGCGCCACGGCTGCCGCGTCGCCCTCTGCGCCCCGCGATGCCGCGGAGTTGGACGGGGCGGTGCGGAAGCTGGAAGCCTACGGACATGTCTTCGCTGTCCCCGCCGATCTCACCGAAGCCGGTGCGGCCGCCGCGGCCATCGCCGTCGTGCGGGAACGGTGGCAGCGCGTTGATGTGCTGGTTTACAACCCCCACAACGCCGGCGTGATGCAGTCCGGGCCCTGGGAGCAGGCCACCGAAGAGCAGTTCCACGCCGCCATGGACCTGCACTGCTGGGCCGCGCTGCGGCTGGCGCAAGCCGTGCTGCCGGAGATGATCGCGCGCGGTGAGGGCCGGATCGTCAACATCAGCTCCATCGGGGGTCTGGTGCCGGTGCCGCACATGCTGCCTTACACAACGAGCAAGTTTGCGCTCACCGGGCTCAGCCTGGGTCTGGCTACCGAAGTGCGGCGCCACGGGGTGCGCGTGACCTGCGTCTGCCCCTTCCTGATGCGCACGGGCTCGCAGGAGCGGGTGGAAGTGGCCGGCCAGCACGAACGCGAGTTCGCGTGGTTTACGGCGCTGGGCTTGATCCCTGGCTTTTCTGAAAGCGCCCGCCGCGCCGCGCGGAGTATCGTCCGTGCCTGCCGGCGCGGCGACGCGCAGGTGGTGCTGTCACTGCCGGGAAAATTGGCCGCGCTGGCGCAGTGTGTGGCGCCCTCCACGATGAACGCCGTGTTGGGCACGATGGCGCGGGCGCTGCCGTCTTCCCCAGCGCCGGCGCCGGCGCTGATGCACGGCGCCGGGCGCCGGTTCAACGAAGTCTAATTACAGCCGCCGGCGATCGAGGGCAGGATCAGGATCTCGTCGCTGGGCGCGAACTGGTAGTTGTCGCCGCCCAGAAAGCGGATGTCCTCATCGTTGATGTAGACGTTGAAGAAGCGCCGCGGGCGGCCGTCGGGCTCACACAGGCGGTCTTTGAGCTCCGGAAAACGCCCCGTCAACTCGACCAACAGGCTGGGCAGCGTGGTGGCCGCGCAGGTGACCGCCTCGGCGCCGCCGGTGAACTTTTGAAGCGGGGTGGGAATGCGAACTTGGCAGGGCATGATAGCTATTATCTCCGGGGCTTCCGCATCAACGCACAGACGCCAAGGG
>JANWJU010000130.1 GCA_025451775.1 Terriglobales bacterium | reverse complement strand
CTCAGCTTGCCCAACGGCTCAAGATACACACCCGTCGGGCCCATGGCGCCCGCCACCCAGCCGTCCGGGTTCACGCAGGCGCGGGCCAGCGCCACGCCCGCGCGGTTGATGTCGCCGAGTTTCTCGCGCAAGCCATACTTTTGCAGAACGATTGCATTGGCGCCAAAGGTGTTGGTCTCGATGATCTCGGCGCCGGCGTGAGCGTAGGCCTCGTGGATCTCTTTCACCACCGCTGGCTGGGACAGGTTCATCTCGTCGAAGCTGCGGTTGATGAACACGCCGTGGGCGTAGAGCATGGTGCCCATGGCGCCGTCGCCCACCAGCACCCGTTCCTGCACCTGCTTGAGAAAGTCTTGCGCCATCACACCGTCCTTTAGACCGGCCCTTGCGTTTCCGGCCGCAGCAGCGGAAACAGAATCACATCCCGGATGGAAGCCGATCCGGTCAGCAGCATGGCGAGCCGATCGATACCAATGCCTTCGCCGGCCGTGGGCGGCATGCCGTAGCTCAGGGCGCGAATATAGTCCTGATCGAGCGCGTGCGCTTCCGCATCCCCGCGCTCACGCAGGGTGAGCTGCTGCAAAAAGCGGCGGTGCTGCTCTTCCGGATCGTTGAGCTCGCTGTAGCCGTTGGCGATCTCCATGCCGCCGGCGTAGATCTCGAAGCGCTCGACCCAAGCGGGCTCGTCGGCCTTGTTTTTAGCCAGCGGCGACACGGCCACCGGGAAATCATAAATGATCGTGGGCTGCAGCAGATGCCGCTCCGCCACATGCTCGAATACTGCCGTAAGCAGCGCGCCCTCGCCGGCGGATTCGAGCGGTACGGCCGCGGCGCCGGAGGAGTGGGCGAAGGCGTTATAACGCTCTGCGATGCTGCGCTCATGTGCCGGATCGTGCAGCGCGGCGATCTCCGGTGCGGCACCGGCGCCCGCTGGCCAAAACTCGCGGATCGCTGCCCGCAGGCTGAGCCGGCGGCAGTGGCTGAAATCGAGGCGCTCACCCCGGAACTCGACCTCGGTCCCGCCCGTGACTTGGCGCGCCAGTTCGGCCAGCAGCGTCTCGCTCCAGTCCATCAACACGCGGTAGTCGCTGTAGGCCTCGTAAAACTCCAGCATGGTGAACTCGGGGTTGTGCTGGGTCGAGATGCCTTCGTTGCGGAAGTTGCGGTTGATCTCGAACACCCGCTCCAACCCGCCCACCACCAGCCGTTTCAGGTACAGCTCGGGCGCGATGCGCAGGTAGAGCGGAATATCGAGAGCCTCATGATGGGTGCGGAACGGGCGCGCCGCCGCCCCACCCGCCAGCGGCTGCATCATCGGGGTTTCGACCTCGAGGTAGCCGCGCGCCAGAAACTGCTCGCGCAAGCTCTGGACCATCTTGGCCCGCCGCTCGAAAACTCGCCGGACGTCCGGGTTAAGCAGGTCGAGGTAGCGCTGCCGGTAACGGGCTTCGACGTCCTGCAGGCCGTGCCACTTCTCCGGCAGCGGCAACAGCGCCTTGGACAAAAACTCGAGCCGCTCGGCGTGGACCGTCAACTCGTTAGTGCGGGTGCGGAAAACATAGCCATGCACGCCAATGAAATCGCCCAGGTCCAAATCCTTCCAAAGCGCGAAGGAATCGGCATCGACACTGTCCTGGCGCACATAGATCTGCAGCCGCGTCCCGTCCTGGAGCAGTTGCCCGAACCCCGCCTTGCCGTGGCCGCGCACGGCCATGAGGCGTCCGCACACCGCCACCGGCACGCGCTCGGCTTCCAACGCTTCGGCGGTGGTGGCGGCATAGGCGGAATCCACCTCGGCCAGCGTGTGGCTAAAGGCAAACCGGCGCGGGTAGGGATCGGCGCCGCCCTGGCGCATGGCCTCCAGCTTCTCCCGCCGCTGCTCGCGGATCTCCAAATCGAGGGACATGAAGCTTTGATTATAAGGTGTCCAACCCGGCCACAGGCCTTGCAGCCCATCGCCCCTTGGCCCAAACTGGAGGCTCTCGAACTACTCCACCAGCCACTCCACCCATGGCGCCACCCCGCATCGCTGCGTTTCCCAAGTGTTTCATGGACCAATTATGCGTCGACCGCACCATGAGCTTGTTCGAGTGGATCGAGCTCGCCTCCACCCTGGGCGTGGACGGGCTGGAGTTCTACCCGGGCTTTCTGCGCGACGACCCGGAGTTCCTGCACCAGGTCAAGTCGGCGCTCGCCACGCACGGCCTGGCCATGCCGATGCTCTGCTGCTCCCCCGATTTCACCCAGCCCGATCCGGCGCTACTGGAACGGGAGATCGAACGCGAGCGGCGGATGATCGAGATCACCGCCTTGTTCGGCGGCCGCTACTGCCGCGTCCTCTCCGGACAGCGCCGCCCCGGCCTCAGCCGCCAGGCGGGAGTGGCGCAGGTGGTGCGGGTCATCCAAGATCTGTTGCCGTTCGCCGAGGCGCACGGCGTCGTGCTGACGATCGAGAACCATTACAAGGACAACTACTGGCAGTTCCCCGAGTTCGCCCAGAAGATGGACGTTTTCGTCGAGATCGTGGAGCGGATCGACTCGCCCTGGTTTGGCGTCAACTTCGACCCCTCGAACGCCATCCTCGCCGGCGACGATCCGCTGGTGCTGCTCGAGCGGGTCAAGCATCGGGTGAAAACCATGCACGCCAGCGACCGCTATCTCAAAGACGGAACCCTGGAGGACCTGCGGCGGGAGGAAGACTCCACCGGCTATGCCGCCCGCCTCGCCCACGGCGTCATCGGCAAGGGGCTGAACGACTATGATCGGATTTTCTCGACACTGCGCGGGGTTGGCTTTGACGCGTGGATATCCATCGAGGACGGCATGAACGGGATGGACGAGCTGCGGGAGTCGGTGGCGTTTCTGCGCGGAAAAGTGGCACGGCATTTCAGTCCAGTCAATCCATTCAGTCCAGGCACGGCCCCCCAATGAAAACCACCATTCAAATTTCGCTCGACCTCACCACCATCCCCGAGGCGCTCGACACCGCCCACCTGGCGCTGCGCGCCGGTGTCGACTGGCTGGAAGCGGGCACGCCGCTCATCATCGCCGAAGGCATGAACGGGGTGCGCGCGCTGCGCGCCGAGTTCCCCCGCATCCCCATCGTCGCCGACCTGAAAACCATGGACGGAGGCTGGCTGGAGGCAGAACTCATGGCCCAGGCCGGAGCCACGCACGTGGTGGTGATGGAGCGCGCCCATCCGGAAACCATCAAAATGGTGGTCAAGGCCGGCCGGGATCTGGGCATCAAGGTCATGGGCGACAACCTGGGTGCTCGCGACATGGTGGCCGCCGCCAAGCGCCTGGAGGATTTCGGCTGCGACTTCGTGGTGCACCACATCGGCTACGACCAGCGCCGCGGGCTGGTCGCGGCGGGTTTCGCCTGCCCCAGCCCGCTCGATCAACTGCGCGAGGTGGTCGCCGCCGTGCGCGTGCCGGTGCAGGCGGTGGGTGGGCTGTCGATCGAGCAGGCCATCCGCACCCCCGAGTACGGCGCGCCGCTGGTGGTGCTGGGCGCCCCGCTCACCATCGATGCCGACGCCTTCAAGACGGCGTCTGGCAACCTCGAAGACCGGTTACGCCTGATTTGCGACCGCGTCCACGCCTACTCAAAGGACAATTAAGGCATGCCCTGGTTTTCAGTTGAAGCCGACGCCATTCCGGAAGCCCAGATCCAAGCCGCCGCCCGCCGCCTGATCAGCGAGGCCCGCGCGCGCATCGCCCCCAAGCTGCAGCGCGTCCTGCTGCTGCCGCCCGACCTGACGCGGGCCCACTCCGGCGCAGGCAAAGTCACCGAGTGGATCTACCGCGAGGTGATGGCGCAGGAGCCCGCCGCGCACGTGCGCGTGATCCCCACGCTGGGCCAGCACCAGCCGCACACCGCGGCCGAGAATCGATGGATGTTCGGCTCCATCCCCAACGACATCATCCTGCCCCACGATTGGCGCCAGGGCGTGCGCCGGGTGGGAACGATTCCCGCCGCGATGGTGCGTGAAACCACCGGCGGCGTGGCCAATTGGGAGATCCCCGTCGATCTCAACACCACCCTCATGGACGAGCCCTGGGACTTGATCGTCAACATCGGCCACGTCGTACCCCACGAGGTGCTGGGCTTCGCCAACCACAACAAGAACTACTTCATCGGCTTGGGCGGCAAGGAGACGATCTGCGCCTCGCACATCGCCGCCGCCGTGTACGGCATTGAGAACAACCTGGGCTGCCTGGTCACCCCGCTGCGCGCCTGCTTCAACCACGCCGAAGAGGCGATGCTGCGCGAGCTGCCCGACGTCTACTTCCAGATCGTGCTGGGCCGCGACCCGCACAACCAACTCGTCACCAGCGGCGTTTACGTTGGCGACGACCTCGAGACCTACCTGCAGGCCGCCCGGCGCTCGCGCCAACTGAACATCACCACCTTCAAGCAGCCCATTAAGAAAGTCGTGGCGGTGATGCAGGCGGATGAGTTTCGCGCGACCTGGGTAGCGAACAAAGCCGTCTACCGCACCCGCATGGCGATCGCCGATGGCGGCGAGCTGCTCATCATCGCTCCCGGCGTGGAACGGTTCGGGGAACAACCCGAGGTCGAGGCTCTGATCCGCAAATACGGCTACAAGGGCACGCCCCGCACGCTGGCGCTGTACAAGACCGAGGCCGACATGCAGGCCATCCCGCACGGCGTCGCCCACTTGATCCATGGTTCCAGCGAGGGACGTTTCCGCATCACCTACGCCCCCGGCCATCTGACGCGGAGCGAGATCGAGCAAGTCGGCTATGACTACGCCGACGCTGCCGAGATGCAGCGCCGCTACTCCCCCGCCGCCATGCACGACGGCTGGAACACCATGCCCGACGGCGAGGAGGTCTACTACATCTCCACCCCTAGCGCCGGCCTGTGGGCCACGGAAGCCAAGCTGGCCAACGCCTCCCGCCGGGAGTTGGTCCACACCTAGGTGGCTCGCCACCTTTCGCTTGGTCGCTCCCGCTGGTCGCTTGAGGGCGGGCTTCGATTGGCGGCAGGGGAGGCCCGCTCTGCTCGTGGCATCTCCAAGCTGCCTCCAGTGGCACACGACCGCATCCTAGCCCCCTGGAGTGAGCGTTGGCGTGAAGATGGGTTTCGCGGTTGTGCCGGTGATATTGAATGGGATTCCGATGCCGCCCTTTGCTCCGCTACCTGCGCCGCCTCCACCGGTCAATGACGCCAGCGCACCGCCCAGCGCCCTGCCGATCTGGCTCTGGGCGACCGCGTTACCCACCGCACTGGTCACCGTATTCGAGGCCAGATGGGCCGTCATGTGGCAATTGAGCTGGCCCCTCGCACTGATCGTGCCATGGCCGGTGAGCGTGCCGATGGCCGGCACGATCAGGTTCATGTTCTCGAAATTCGTACCCGCAGTGTCTACGCGCACATTCGAGCTCAACGTTTGAATCTCGGTATCCGTTCCGGACTTGCCCAAGCCGGCAAACGATGCCAGCGCGCCCAGCTCGCCGCCGAGGTTGAAGCCAGTCATCCTGGCGTTCGCCAGCTTGACCTGGCCTGCGATCACCACCGCGTCCACCGGCCCGCTGAATTTCAGCGCGGCATCCAACGTTCCGCTTTGCAGCGCCGCTCCCTTCGGCAAGATTAGACCCACGGCGGGGAACACGCCTTGGAGATCCGTGGCGGGCATGGCCGTGCCGTCCATCTTCATGTCGAGCGTGGTCGTCGCGCCCGCCATGTCGTAGGCGCCGGCGAGGGTGGCGAGCGCCTTCCCGATGTGAATCTCGCCCTGCGTCAGCAAGCCTGCGCTGCGGCGCAGGTCATAGGTGGTCGCATAGTCGATGGTCACGGGCACAGTTGCAGGTGTGGCATCGGGAGCCAAGCGCACTTTTTCCGCTTGCAGCCTGCCTTGGGAAGTCGCCTGCTGCCCGTTCGAGCCGAGCGAACCATCAAACCCCATCCTCCCGCCCATGCCGGAGGACGGATCGATGAAACCGGTGGACGCTAGATCCAGGTTGTTGATGGTCAGCCTCAGATTGAACGGCGTCAGCGAAGCGTCAGTCGAATCGATGGGCCCGGCCTTGCCGTCCATTTTGACCGTTCCACCGCCCGGCGTCCCGGCGGTGAAGTGGAACGGAAACTCGGAGCTGTAGGAAACGTTCGAGGCTTCCAAGCTGACGTTCTCGTATTTCCGAACTTTGGAGCTGCCCACGTCAGCAACGGTCATACTTCCATGGGAGAGCTTGAGTTCCCCGACGGAAAAGTTGCCCCCTGGCAGGGGCGCCGCATGAGCAGGCGAAGCGGTCGAGCCTGACGAGGCTCCGAGACTCGAGTAGTTCCACCTGCCCGAGGGCGCGCGCAACAACCTGACCTGCGGGTCCGCTATGGTCAGGGAGGTGACCTCGAGCCGCCGCGAAAAGATCAGCGGCAGCAGCGAGACGCCGACCCTGAGTTGCTGGGCGGTGAGAAAGGGCGACGAGCTGAAGGCGGGATCGTCGGCAACGGAAAAGCTGTCGACCGCAACGCTGCCGGACCGTAACGATAGCCTGAGATTGCCCATCTCGGCCTGGCGCCCGAGGGCACCCGAAAGTTCGCTCTCGAGTTTGGGTTTAAAGGTGTTGGCGCTGATGAAGAACGGTAGCGCGAGCGCGATAAGAATCAGAACAACTACAACCGCGCCTGAAATCTTCAGGAACTTCCTCATTGTGAGCACCCCGACGATCCGGAAGGGGCTCTTCACCGAAGGCTCCGGGAGCCTCGATGGTGTCTGGATCGATGCCTTGAATCCAGGATAATCGTTTTGATTTTTGGTGACGCGGCCAGCAGAGATCAGGAACGCCTGCCGCAACTGCGCCCATTCGGCGGTACCCCCACTTGTGGTGGGCGAGATCGCCTCCATGTGGCGCACTACTCGCAGCGAGGCATCACCGAAGGGCTCCACTCGAATGGAGCTCATCAGCCGCCAAGCCCAGGGTTTCCCGGGAAAACTACCGCGAAAGAACGGCTGTTAAGCCCGTTTGGCTGGTACGATCTCAACCGGTTCGTGCCGGATGCTGGCACGCCGCTCCAAATGCACATCGGCGGGGATGGCGTCGAAAAGCTCGGCGTCGGTGATAGGGTGATCCAGCTCGGCCCAGATGCGGTGGATGCCGGTTTCCGGGCGCGCAATCGGGCCGCCCGGTTGGGTGAGCCGGTAGTGCGGCTCGGTCTGCAGCACGTTGGGCCTCATCCGCAGGCAGTTGGCACAGCGCAGCGCCGGGCGCCCATTCGGGTAGCGATCAAACAGCTCCCGGTTATGGCGGCAGTGGAATAGCGACCCAACCACGATCAGCAACGCACCCGCAGAGACCAGCAGCGCGGCATCGGTGATGAAACGATTCATAAGCACTCTCCAAAAGCGGAGATTGTCTTACCGGCCCAGATCGAGCGCGGCCACGGTGCAGATAGCTGCGTGAGTCGAGGCACCAACATATCTCATCTCCTCATTGCAGGCGCAAACGCCTTCTCTGCATTTCCGTGCACGTAGCCAGCCGAACAGTATGGTTGAAAACACAAGAGTTAGGGTCGGATGCGGGATGACCAATGGGAAATTGTTTTCCCTCCGGACCGGCCAATCGCCAAAAGTTTGCCCCGTCCCCCGCCCATCCCTACGTGAGCGGAGTGGCTCGCCACTTTTCGCTGGGCCAATCCCTGTACCTTTGAGAGGTGGCCTGCGCGGTCTGGCAGGTCACCGCGGCCGCCGTCACCGCGCCGGCATTGCCGGCCGCGCCGCCGGCGCCAGCGCATAGGCGTAGAGGTAGCCGGCAGCACCCACGACCAAGTACTGCTTGCCATCCAGCATGTAGGTTTCGGGGCCGTTGGAGACGCTGCCTAGTTGCTGGAAGTACCACAGCATGTCCCCCTTGGCGGGATCGTAGGCGATTAAGTCGCCGCCAGCATCGCCGGTGAACAGGAGGTGGCCAGCGGTGGTCAAAATGCCGGCGTGCTCGCTGGTATCGGTGCGGTAGCGGTGCTGCCAGACAAGGGCGCCGTTACGGTAATCGAGCGCGTCCAGCATGCCGTGAGACGCCAGCGTGATCGCGCGGCCAGCGAAGCCGGCGGCGTCAGTGTTGTTGGTCTGCACGTACGCGATGCTATAGCCCTCGGTGGTATTCACGTAGAATAGGCCCGTCTGCGGATCAAAGCTCGAGGGAAACCAGTTGGTGGCGCCCCCGCCGGCTAGGGAAACCATGGTGCCGTCGTCGGAGGGGAACTTCGCCGGGTTGGGGATGGGTTCGCCCCGGCTGTTCACGCCCAGCGCCCAGTTCAGCGGGACAAATGGTTTCGAAACGATGGCCCTTCCGTTGGTCCTGTCCAGAACGAAGAAGTAACCGTTGCGGGACGCTTGGGCCACCAGCTTGCGCGGTTGGCCGTTGATGTCGGCGTTAAACAAGACCGGGGGCTCGGCCTGGTCCCAATCGTGGGTGTCGTGTGGGGAGCCCTGAAAGTACCATTTCATCGTTCCCGTGTCGGGGTCGAGCGCCACCAGCGAGGCGGTGTACAGATCGCTGCCCATGCGTCCCTGGCCGGCATACACCGGGTTGGGGTTGGCGGTGCCGATGTAGAGCGTGTTCAACTCGGGATCGTAGGTGTAGGGCACCCAGGGCTTGCCGCCGCCGTGGGCAGCGGCCTTGGGGTTGGGCCAGGTATCTGCGTCAGGCTGGCCCGGCCCAGGAGTGACATTCCAGCGCCACTGGAACGCACCCGTCACCGGGTCACGCGCCTCCAGGTAGGCTTGCAGATCCAACGCGTCGCCGCCAGCGCCGACGATGACGTGGTTTTTGACGACGATGGGAGCGATGCTGGAAAAATAGCCGGCGCGCGGGTCGGAGATCTGCTCCTTCCAGCGCAGCGTGCCGGTACGGGCGTCGAGCGAGATCAGGGTATCGTCGGGCGTCATCCAATACAGCCAGTTACCGTACATTCCCAAGCCGCGGTTGCCGTCGTAGGCGTGCCCGCCGTGGTTAACCCAGTCGAAGCGCCAAAGTTGCACGCCCGTGCGCGCATCCACGGCGAACACGTGGTTGGTCACAGAAAGATAGAGCACGCCATCGACCATCAGCGGGGTGGCGTCGATGCCGCCTTGCACGGGGGCGCCACGGCCACCACCCAACGGGTAGATCCAGGCAACGGCGAGGTTCCCGACGTTGGCGGCGGTGATCTGATCCAGCGTGCTATAGCGTCGGCCGGAGTAGTCGCCGTTGTAGGTGGGCCAGGCGGTGGTGGGCGGCTGGAGCAGCAGCGCGGGGTTCAGCAGCACCGGAACCGCGGCGGCCGAGGACGGGGCGGCGGCTGGGGGGGCAGGGGTCTGCGCCGCCAAACCGCAGGCCAGGACAGAAGTAGCGAGAGAGCAGGCCAGAGCGGAAATCTTCATTTCAAGGTCACCAAATAGGCGGTCAGGTTGTGGATGTCGGCGTCGGTCAGCTTGCTTAGTAACGCTTGATGAGCCGCCAGCGGTGACGGGGGCGTCGACCCCTGAACCCCCTTGGGAATCGCTATCGAGTGCAGCGTGCCGGAGGCATCGGTCAGGGCGATCCTGAATTCTTTTTGATAGTCGAGCGTGCCCGTGATGGTCTGGCCATTGGCCAGGGTCACGGTGACCGGTTCGGCGGACCCGGCGCCACGGCCCCGGCTCAAGCCGCCGCGGCCAGCACGACCTTCGAGGAAGGCATTTTGCACTTCGATGGGCTGGTATATGGACCCGATGTGCGCCAAGTCTCCGGTGACCGAGTGGCAGGTTAAGCACCGGCCGGCGCCGTTGAAGAAGGCGTCCCCCGCGGCCGCGTTCCCGGTCACCTTGAACGGCAGCACATACTGGCCATGAGCGAGGTTGGCCACGGCCAACACACGGCTGTGCAAAAACGCCGCCAGATCCCTCGCCTCGGCATCCTTGAATTGAAACGCTGGCATCGGGGGGGTGGATTCGGGGAACCCGGTCGCAACAACGGCCCCGGTCTGCTTTCCGTCCACGTCATCGAGCACCACCTGAGATTCAACCAGGTCCGGCCCGGCGGCGCCGCGGGCGTCGGGCCCGTGGCAGATGCTGCAATTGGAATCGAACAGGGCTCGGGCAGGCTCGCCTGCCGCAACTGGTGCAACTCGGCACACCTTACACTCCTGGTCCGGCGAAATCGCCACCATGGGGCGCTTCAGCCGCAGCAACGGCATCACCGAAGGCTTCCATAACAAAATGGAGCTCATCAGCCGCCAAGCTTATGGATTCCGCAACTTCGAAAACTACCGCCTTCACGTCAAAGTACTATGTGGGTGATCAGTCCGGAGGTCCGGCCCTTCCCCCGTTGTTGGCGTAGAGCCGCCTGGCGCTGGAGCGGGAGACCGGGATCGAACCGGCGACATCCAGCTTGGGAAGCTGGCGTTCTACCGCTGAACTACTCCCGCTCGCGGTTGCAGCCGCTATTATAACGCCGCAACAATCGGATAGCGGCCAGCCAGTGCCCATAGGAAAATGGGTCCATGGCCGCCATTATGGTTCCCTGGATCACCGATCTGTGCCGCTATATTGAAGCCCACGCGACCGAGCCCATTTCCCTCGAGCACTTGGCGCGGCGGGCACGGCGCAGCCGCTGGCACGTGCAGCGCAGCTTCCGCGAGGCGGTGGGGCAAACGCCGCACCAATACGCGGCGGCAGTGCGGCGGCGGCGACTGCAGCGGGAGCTGCGGGGCGGCGGGCGTGTGACGCCGGCCATCTACGCCGCGGGCTACGGCTCGCCGAGCCGCGTGTACGGATCGCGCGGGGCGGCGCTGGGCATGACGCCCGGCCAGTACCGCCGGGGCGGTGAAGCGGTGGAGATGTCCTATGCCGCCATTCCCAGCCGGCTGGGGCCGATGCTGGTTGCCGCCACCGACCGGGGCCTGTGCTTCGCACAGTTTGACGCCACCGTTGACGACCTGCGGCGCGAGTTCCCCAACGCCCGCCTGCGCCCGGCGGGCAAAGGCTCCGCGCCGGGGTTGGCGCAATGGGCCAAGGCGCTGAGCCAGCACCTGGCTGGCGGCACGCCCGCGGACGGCTTGCCGATCGATATCCGCGGCACCGCCTTCCAAATGCGAGTGTGGAACTTCCTGCAAACCATCCCCGCCGGTAAAACCAAGTCCTATGGCGAGGTCGCGGTAGCGATTGGCGCGCCCCGGGCCACGCGGGCGGTGGGCACGGCGTGCGGCAGCAACCCCGTGGCGGTGGCGGTTCCCTGCCATCGCGTCCTGCGCGGCGACGGATCGCTCGGCGGCTACGGCGGCGGCCTTGACCGCAAACGCGTGCTGCTTCAATCTGAAGGCATCAGGAACCTCCCGCCCTCTCCCCTGCATCGTTAATTGGGAGGGGGGCAACGTGCCAACTAAATCGACGGTACAACGGGCGAAGCAGGACCTGCGCGAAGGTAAATCGCCGAGCACGGCGGCGGGAGAGTTCGTGCACGAGGAGATCGAGCATGTGCGCCAGGGTAAGCACGGGGCGCGCTCGCCCCAGCAGGCCATTGCCATTGGATTGAGCGAGGCGCGGCGGGCGGGGGTTCCGCTCAAGCCGCCGAAAAAGGGGACCGCCAAGGAGAGCACCCGCCGCAGCGCCGAGCGCGCCTACAAGAAAGGTCAGAGCCAACCGGCGGCGAGGCCGTCCCGCAAGCGCTCTCAAACAAGCGAGTCCGTGCTCCAACGCGAGCCGAAGTCCACGGCCTCCCACAACGCTCTTTCAAAACAAGCCCGCAGCGCCGCCCACCGCCGGCGGAAGGCGGCTTAGCTCTCGGCAAGCATGGCCACGGCGGCGCTGGTGCCGAGGCGGGTGGCGCCGGCGGCGGCCAGCGCTTGCGCTTGCACCAGGGTGCGGATGCCGCCCGCGGCTTTGATTCCGGCACGGCCTTGAGCCAGCGTGCGGAGCAGCGCCACATCCTCGACCGTGACGCCGCGCGGGGACAAAAATCCGGTCGAGGTCTTGAGGAAATCGGCGCCGGCGGCCAAGGCGAATCTGGCCGCACGGGCTTTTTCCTCTGCGTTGAGCAATGGAAGTTCAAGGATCGCTTTGACTGCGGCGCCGGCGGCGTGGGCGCGTTGTACGATGGCGGCCAGCTCCGCCTCGACGGCGGCATCCGCGCCTGCTTTCAGCCCGCCAATGTCGAGGACAACGTCGAGTTCATCTGCGCCCAACTTGAGGCACTCGGCGGCTTCGAACTGCTTGACCGCGGCGCCGTTCGCCCCCAGCGGGAAGCCCACCACGGCCACAACCCGCACCGGCGTCGGACGCAGGCGCGCGGCGGCGCGCGCGATCCATACCGGATTGACACACACGGCGGCGAAGCCATGGCGGGCCGCGTCGTCGCAGAGCTGATCGATACCGGCAGCGGTGGTGTCGGGGCGGAGCAGCGTGGACTCGATCATCGATGCGAGCGATACCGCGGGAGCGGCCGCGGCAAGCGGGCGGCGAACGGAGATTTCGCGGGCAATTTGCGCGACCAGATCCCGGTACTCGTCGGCGGGCAACTCAATCATTAGCGGCATGATAGCATCCGCGTACAATCCTTAAAGCATGTACCGGCTCAACGATCTGGATTTCATGCGCGAGGCGCTGCGACTCGCGGCCGAGGGTACTGCGCTAGCCTCGCCCAACCCGCGCGTGGGCGCGGTAGTGGTGCGCGAGGGCGAGATCGTGGGGCGCGGCGTGCACTTGTACGAACGGCAACCCCACGCCGAGGTCATGGCCCTGGCAGCAGCCGGGGAACGGGCCCAGGGCGGCACCTTGTACCTGAACCTGGCACCGTGCTTCCTCGCAGGGCGCTCGCCTCCATGCTCCGTAGCGGTGTTCGCGGCGGGCATCTCGCGCGTCGTGGCGGGCATGATCGATCCCAACCCGCGCGTGGCCGGCGCAGGGCTCCAGCAACTCG